>JALRKF010000148.1 GCA_023254905.1 Crocinitomicaceae bacterium
CTATGAGTAATTTAATTCTCTTCATTATAGGTTTTGTTATTTTCTCAACCTATATGTTCTTCCTTACCCGAATGATTTGGAAGCAACATAAAATTCAAGAGCAGAATGAGGATAGAATCATAAAGCTTCAGCATCACGACCAAGACAAAAATTCAGCGGCCTCCTGATTCATTCTTATCTCCTTCCTTGGAACCACCCGCAATTTTGTTACGCTACCTCATTATTAGAGAGCTGTCTGGAATAGCCTCAAGGGATACAGCGTATGTTATTCTTGAAAACTTGACAGGTTCCAATTAATGATACAGAGACATTCTCTTTAGTTTTGCTCCGTACGTCTGAACTTTGTTCTATCTGCTAAACTTTGAATCTCGTCTGATTCGTATATCATCTTTTTCTCACTAGAATTGACTATTTCTATCATCGCTACAGCAATATCTTGAGCGTGAATGAGACGATATTTCTTGAATCTGCCGACTAACAGAAATCCTATCAACTTAAACCCAACTAAACCTATTTTTTCCAGAAGGCGATTTTCTTTCCTGGAACCATCAATTATTGATGGGCGCATAATATAACTTAAATCTGGTCCGTCTTTTTTAATGGCATTTTCCATCTCACCTTTAAGACGATTATAAAATATTGAACTCTCACTGTTCGCTCCAATTGCCGAAATAACGGCAAAACCCTTCACTCCATTTGTCTTTGCTGCAAGAGCTATTTTTTTTGGTATTCCGAAGTCTATCTTGTAATAAAGCTTTTTATCCGGAGTCTTTTTTCGAGTGGTGCCAATGCAACAAAAAACATGATCACCTTGAATATGCTCAGTCCAATCATTCGTATCCAATAGTTGGACAATATGCTCCTCCATCTTTTCATGCTTAAAACCTAATGGACGTCTTGAAATAACTACTAACTTGCTGTATCGATTATCTTCTAAAAGTTCTTTGATTAGGTAATTTCCGGTTAAACCTGTTGCTCCTATTATTATCCCTACTTTAGACATTTTATAAATTTAATAAAGTTATCATTTGAACTTTATTTATCTTTGGGCATCACGCTTATATCCAAAAATAAATTGATTCAAATATTACCACAAGGCGCCGTTGATCTATCAGAAATAAATAAAAATCGAATTTTTGATCTTATGGTTCGTGCCTATGCGATTACGGAAGAGGATATTTGGGGAGAAAATTACGTTCGAGTTCCGCGAGAAGAATTCTTAAGACTTTTAGAGAATGAAACGTTCTTCATCGCGCTAGAAGGTGATCAATTAATTGGAAGTATTCAAGTTTACAGAAAGAGTGATACTCTTTTCGGATTAGGGTTATTGAATATCGACTTTGAACACAAAGGAAGAAATATAGGATCCTTATTGGTCTCAGCAGCAGAAGATTATGCTAGACAAAATGGAGGTAAGTGCATGCAGATTGAAATCCTAAGACCTGAAATTTCAGATTCTGCCTACAAAAAATGGTTAGAAGAATGGTATGAGAAACTTAACTATCGTTTTATCGAAACCGTTCCTTTCGAGGCTATTGAAACAGAACAATCTCACAAGAAAAAAAAGATGAAGACTAATGCCGTATTTGACATTTTTCATAAAACTCTGTCACCGTAATTTTCATGGCAGCATGAAAGGTGTCAAGTCCATAAATTAATCCCTGTTATCCATATAAGTCTTCAACATATTCGAGTAAGACTTACTTACTGGTATTTCATTATCCCTAATCCAAACACTCTTCCTATTGTACTTTTCGATCTTTTTAGATGAAACAATATACGAACGGTGGATTCTGAGAAAATCCTGATTTAGATTGTGTAACATATCATTCATATTCGAGTAAACCAAAATCTTACCCTCTACAGTAACGATTTTAAGATACTCACTTGCCCCTTCTATCCAAAGAATATCATTTAAGAGAACTTTCACCTGCTCCAACCCTGATTTCACCATAATAGATTCACCATAATCCTCTCCTTTCTTAAAATTCTTGTATTTCTTAAGCGCATGATCAAACCTTGTCTGAGATATAGGTTTCAAAAGAAAATCAAGAGCATCAATTTGATACCCCCAATATGCGTACTTCGAGTCTGAAGTGATAACAATGACATCCGGATCTATATCATATTTTGCTAAATATTCAATTGCAGAACCATCAGGCATTTCCACATCCAAAAAAACGAGATCTGCTTGCTTAAGTTTGGCCTCCAATTGTTCTCCCTGGAGTGAATCAAAACTCCCAATTAACTGACAATCATCGTGTAACGACAAATAACTCTTGATTAAAGAGTGAATGATTTTGTCGTCATCTACAACAACTACTTGAATCATTTGTGCATTATTTTACGTAATTTAGTGTTAACTTACTTAAATTTTCAGTTAATTCGCTGAACAAGTAAAAAAAATCGTGGAAAACTTATCCAATTTCAATCATTCAAGAACACTTACGCAGTTCAATTAAGAATGAAAAAAGTTTGATATGAAAGTAGAAGCACCCACAAAAGAGGCGAAAATATTCATAGTTGAGGATGAATTTATCGTAAATGAGAACATCAAACTCGATGTTCAAAGCTTCGGCTATAATGTTGTCGGAAGCGCTACGAAGGGAGTTGACGCTATTGAACAGATTTTTGCTACACGACCGGATCTTATCCTGATGGATATTAATCTAAATGGAAGTATAACCGGTTTAGACGTTGCTAGACGAATAAAAGATCTAAATATACCAGTAGTTTTTCTAACAGCTTATGCCGATGAAAACACATTAAAGGAGGCCTCTGAGCTGGGGGCGTATGGATTTTTAACAAAACCATTCCAAACCCTAGACTTAGTTTCTTCCATACGAATGGCCATTTCTAAGTCAAAAAGCGTGGAAGCAATTTCAAATGAAAAGGAAGACGCTAAAGAAAAGCTGGTAACTACAGAAAGGATCTACAAACAAATTATTGAGAATGTAAAGGATCTCATTTACACAACAGATAAAGAAGGTAAAATAAAATACATAAATCAAGTCGTAAAAGAGTTTGGCTACGACATTGATGACTTTCTAGGTAAGAGTTTGTTCGGTTTCGCCAAAAAAGAATACCAAGAAAAAATCAAATCTATTCTTAATGAACTTTCTTCTGGATATCAGAAAAATATAGAAATAGAATTTCCAATGCTCTCCAACGATAATAAGGAGGTATGGATGGGGCATAGTTTGACTACCATAACAGATGAAAATGGAGAAATTATAGGTTTTCAAGGTATTGCTAGAAATATAAGCGAAAGGTTAGCTTTTGAGGACGAATTACTTAAGGCAAAGGAAAAAGCATTGGAGGCAACCGAAATGAAATCTGAGTTCTTGGCAAATATGAGCCATGAGATACGGACACCTTTGAACGGTATTGTTGGAATAAGCAAATTAATTACAGATACCGAATTAAATGCTAAGCAACGGGAATATATGAGAGCCATAGTTTTCTCTACAGATCAGTTACTTGGTATAATCAATAACACATTAGATTTATCTAAACTTGAAGCCGAAAAGATGACAGTGAATACAAAAGTTATCGATACCGTTGAATTAGTCTCTGGAATTGAAGCTATCTATCAGCAGAGATCTCTTGAAAAGGGAATTAATTTCAGTTTCTTTCATGATGATCTGATTCCAGACTATCTCGTTGGAGACGCTGTAAAAATCAAGCAAATTTTGCATAATTTGGTTGGAAATGCACTAAAAT
This sequence comes from Crocinitomicaceae bacterium, assembly GCA_023254905.1. Classification (GTDB taxonomy): domain Bacteria; phylum Bacteroidota; class Bacteroidia; order Flavobacteriales_D; family Crocinitomicaceae; genus UBA4466. Next base: position 3,724 of record JALRKF010000148.1, read on the forward strand.
TTACTGAGCAAGGGTCTGTAAAAATATCAACTTATCTCCGTTCAGAGGAGAAAGAAAAAAACTGGATAGAATTTCGCGTATCGGATTCTGGTATCGGTATTGAAAACGATAAACTTGAAGCTATCTTTAAGGCATTCGAGCAAAGCAATAACTCTGCAGATCGAGATTTTGGAGGAACTGGTCTTGGACTTGCCATTGTCCAAAAATTAGTAGACCTCCTTGGTGGTGAAATAAAAGTGAAGAGTACAATAAACAAAGGCTCAGTGTTTACTGTTGTTTTACCTCTGAAAACAGCATCGCAAGAGGAAATAGATTCCATACTTAAACTCACAGAGGAAGAGAACTACATCCTCGATGGTACGAAAGTATTGATTGTTGAAGATAACAAGGTAAATCAGCTCGTTACATCTGATCTTCTGGTGTCAAAGGGATGCGAAACCACCATTTGTGAAAATGGTCAAGAAGCTATCGAGAAATTAGAAAGTAATGCATTTGATATTGTTTTAATGGATATGCAGATGCCTGTTATGGATGGATATACAGCTATGAGAATAATACGAAGTAATACAGAAAGTAATTACTCAAAAATTCCGATAATAGCCTTGACAGCGCATGTGTTCAGTGGTGAGCTTGAAAAGTGCATTCAGGCAGGAGCCACAGACTATTTGTCGAAGCCTTTCGAGCCAAAAGAGCTCTTTGGAATGATTTGGAAGCTTGCCAAAGATTCAAAAACCAACGACAGCAATGAGTCCGGTAATACAAGACCTCAAAATAATTCTACAAACAATCAGCAGGGTAACTCTACATCCAATACATCCATTAGCAATGACGGAAATATTCACTTTACTGGTATAAAAAGTATCGAGCATCCAGATCTAAATGAGTCAAAAAAGGATGATTTCAATAACCATACTCTAGTTGATTTCAAAAGGCTGAAAGAGTTTTTAAATGGTAACGATACGATACTCACAAGTACCTTAAAGGCAATAAAAGAAACTTTTCAAGAATGCCTCAGTGATTTGCATAAAATTGCAAAAGAAGAGGACAATGATAATCTTAAACGGGTTATCCATAAACTCAAACCCAACTTAGAGATGATCGGAAGTATTTATCTGCATGAAACCTCTCTCCGTCTTGAGAAAAGTAGTTTGAATGGGGAGCAAGGTCGAGAAGATCTAGATACAGTAATAAGAGGCATGAAAAGGATACTAGTAATTATCGATGATTATTTACTTGATCAATTACACGTTTATTAAATCTATTTAGGTCTTAATTAGTGCTTCAGTAGTTCAAACTTATAAAATTACTTTCGTAAGTTTGCGGATTTGTTTTAATTCAAAACAATATTTGTATGCTCTCGAAGTTGACTTCAAATCCCAAAAATGACATTCTCTCTGGATTAACTGTTGCACTTGCACTTGTGCCTGAAGCCGTTGCATTTGCCTTTGTTGCGGGTATTGACCCCATGGTTGGACTTTATGGAGCATTCATGATGGGAATAGTCACATCTCTTATAGGAGGAAGGCCAGGAATGATTTCAGGTGCGACTGGTGCGATGGCTGTTGTTATGGTTCACTTAATACAAAGAGGTAATCAAGTTGGGCTAGAACTTCTATCACCGATCGATAACCTCGGGCTTTATTGGCTATTTTTCACTTTGCTTATAGTTGGTGTAATTCAGGCGAGTGCTGGCTTTCTTAAACTAGGTAAATTCGTGCGGCTCATACCACATCCAGTAATGATGGGATTCGTTAATGGATTAGCTATTGTTATTTTTCTCTCTCAACTTGGCATGTTCAAGGAGACAGTAAATGGTGAAAAATTATGGATTAATGGGAGTGAGCTTGCTTTAATGCTTTTATTAGTAGCCCTAACTATGTCTATAATGTTCTTACTTCCGAAAATAACAAAGAAGGTACCCTCGGCACTTGTAGCAATTCTAGTAATTGCAATGCTTACTATTTTTGGTGGGTTGGATGTAAGTACTGTAGGATCATTTATTCATGAAGGAGGTGGCTCCGGCCTTCAAGGAACACTGCCGTCTTTTCAATCAGATATTTTCTCTATAATTTATACAATGACTGGAGAATGGAGTATGATTATTTCTACAGCCTTTCTATTAGCTGCTGTAGGATTAATTGAGTCATTAATGACACTAAATCTGGTTGATGAAATAACGAACTCCAGGGGAAGTGGCAATAGAGAATGTATAGCTCAAGGTACAGCTAACATAATAAACGGCCTATTCGGAGGAATGGGAGGATGCGCTATGATTGGGCAATCTATTATAAATGTTAACTCAGGTGGACGAGGCAGATTATCAGGGATAATAGCGGCCATGGCTCTTTTATCTTTCATTTTGTTTGGAGCTCCTTTAATAGAACAGATTCCGATCGCCTCTTTAGTTGGTGTAATGTTTATGGTAGTCATCGGAACTTTTGCTTGGAGTAGCTTTCGAATATTAAATAAAATCCCTTTGTCAGATACTGTTGTTTTAATTACCGTTTCTGCGGTAACAGTTTGGCAAGATCTCGCAATAGCGGTAATTGTGGGTGTAGTAATGTCTGCACTCGTATTTGCATGGAAAAATGCAACTATGATCCGTGCACGAAAGGTTATAAAAAATGATGGCACGAAAGTTTATGAGATTTGGGGACCTCTTTTCTTTGGCTCAGTACAGACATTTAACACCAAATTTGATCCTGAAAATGATCCTGAAATGATTGAAATAGACTTTATTGAGTCCAAGGTAAGCGATCATTCGGCCATCGAAGCATTGCGTAATGTTGCAAATAAATATTTAGATCTAGGCAAAAATGTTCGATTGACGCATTTAAGCGAGGACTGTAAAGCAATGCTTTTAAAACGTAATCCTGAATTTGAGACGATAATTGAACATTCTGTTGATGATCCTCGATATTACGTTATGACAGATCTCATAGATAAAGAAATATAACTACAACCCCCATTTTACCTCCATAGAAATTTGACATTCATCCGACGTCATTAAAATAGTAGTTGGAAATTTAGCTTCGCCCATTGTATACCAGCTAAGATCATTAAAGTCGAATTCACAAATTGTCTCAGACATCCCTTCAAAGTTATTATCAAAATCGAATAAGGAAACGCGAAAATGTGGCATTCTCTGCACTACTTCTATTTCCATAGGGTAATCAAGATTGAATACTTGTCTTCCGCTATCATTATTATTTATTGTATCTGAATATTTGAACCTATGCACCTCATAAATAATTTCTTCCGATGTAAGGTCGTCAAGAAAAATATAAGTGTCAGGTGCACCGTCCTCGTCCCAACTAGAATTATCGCTTCTCAAAAGTGGAAAATCAATAGTTACCTTACTAATCAAAATATTTGTGGGATATTGACAAATACCATTGTCTACAGTGGCACTCTCAGAATAATTCAAAGCCACAGGATCTGTGCAACCCTGTTTCGAGCAAGAAAATATACAAACTGAAAATATAGCGAGCGTGGTGTAATTAAATAGGACTTTCATTTGTACGGTTATTTTGTTTACTTATAAAAAAACCATGAAATCTCACCGCTACACGCTATTATTCAACAACTTATACCTTATTTTCAGTTGTATAACATTAAAACTTGAATTCCAGCTGTTCCTCTATCAATAAATCTTCACACTTATTATTCAAATTCGATAGTGAAACACCAAGCAATCTTACAGAGGAGCGAAGGGCTTCTTGCAGGAGAAGTGATTGCACGATATCCATAAACTCTTCTTCGTTAGATAAGTAATTATCAACTGTTTTTGATCTTGTTTGCACCTGAAAATCACTGTATTTAATTTTCAAAGTGACCGTTCTGCCCAAAATATTGGATTTATTTATTCGTCGAAGTAACTCCTTAACGACAAGAGCTAGCTTTTCTAGTAAAAAATCAATCTGCCTTATGTCCTCGCTGAATGTTCTCTCTGCTGCTATAGATTTACGTTTTCTATTTGGCCGGACAGGTGAATCTTGCACGCCGCGGACAATATTAAAAAAATGTAATCCAGATTTCCCAAAATGGTCCATTAAATAGCTTTTACTGTGTCTTCTAAGATCACGACCGAAAAATATTCCATGCATTTTCATCTTCTCAGCTGTGACCTTTCCTACTCCAAAAAACTTATCTATTGGCAACTCATTCAAGAAATCTAAAACCTCTTCTGGTGGAATTGTTTTCTGTCCATTTGGCTTATTTATATCAGAAGCAATCTTAGCGGTAAATTTATTTATTGAAATTCCAGCTGAAGCTGTAAGACCTACCTCATTCAATATTCTGTATCTGATTTCCTCAGCCAATAGCGTTGCAGAGGGATGACCAATTTTATTTTCTGTTACATCTAAAAATGCTTCATCTAATGATAAGGGTTCAACCAAATCTGTGTAGTCGTAAAATATCTCTTTGATCATTCCCGATATCTCTTTATATCTCTCAAATCGAGGTTTAACGAAAATCAACTCTTGACAGCGTAAATTCGCAATTTTTGAGGACATTGCAGAACGAACACCATATTTTCGAGCCTCGTAACTTGCAGCCGCTACCACACCCCGCTCCCTGCTCCCACCTACAGCTATTGGTTTACCCTTTAACTTAGGGTTATCAAGTTGCTCCACAGAAGCATAAAATGCATCCATATCAATATGAATGATCTTTCGAATTGGTAAATCCATTTATACAATTCCCGTTATCCACACAAATTAACAATTCGCATAAAATAACAATTAATATCTTTAAACCTGATGAGTTGGTGGACACCTAATATTGATCAAAATTTTACTTTTTACGAAAAAGCGAGATTCATTTTACTTTGGAGATATTCCTTGATTTTTATTACTACCCTGCCTATCCTGGCCTTACTGAATTTAGACCTTGACATTAGGGCCTCAATAATTTTTTCTGTTCTATTGTGTATTGCCGTATTTGCCCTCTACTTTCTTCACAAATTCAAGCGAACACAACCAATGTTTTGGTTATTCATTATTTCCGCTTCTTCAGGTCTTATTTACTCAATGTATTCATTAAAGAGCACTTTACATTATTCTGATTTCGTCTGGATTCTATGCATTATATTACTCGCATTTATTGGAGTAAAGTACATATATGCTCTAATTATTGTCGGTGTATACACATCAGTAATTGCTCACTTCATTTTCTTTGAGCTCAATGAGCATTTGGCTTCTTTACATATTAGAAACAATGCTGAGTTGATTTCTTTAATTATCGAAATATTACTTGCCTTCATCATTATGTGTACTTTGATAGATCAAAACATAAAATTTCAGTCTTACTCATTTTCTGAACTCAAAAAAACTAATGAAATTCTAGAAAGAAGAAATCAAGAAAATGTTACTCTCTTAAAAGAAATACACCACCGGGTTAAAAACAACCTTCAAATTGTAGTAAGTCTTTTAAGATTGCAGCGAGAGAAACAACACACCAACTCGGATCGAGATGCACTTGGTGACGCAATTAAAAGAGTCATGTCAATTAGTTTAATCCACAATAAACTATACTCATCCAATGAATTATCAAAGATTATGTTCGATGAATATGTCAGGAGTTTGATAGATGAAATTTCATCTTTCCACTTGGGAACGAAACAAATCAATTTGGACCTCAACAATGAAATTGAGAACGTTGAGTTGAACGCTATGATTCCTTTAGGTCTAATAATTAATGAACTTCTTACCAATTCGATAAAACATTCTCCGATAGAAAATGCTTCAATTGATATTAAGATGACATTCAAAATTACCGATGAAAAGCTCTTGCAGTTTACCTATGTTGATAATGGTGTATGGAGGGATAAAGATCAATCTGGATTGGGGTTAGAACTGATAGATTCACTTAGTGACCAACTCGAGGGTGAGCTCGAAAGAGAAGGATCTCAATTCGAACTAAAATTCAAAATTTAAACAAACAATTTCTATTTTTTGAAAATAGTTGTCTTAATGAAAGCACTATATTTGCCTCTCTGATAGCCGAGATATGAGTAATGAAAGAGAAATTGAAAGAAGAAGGACATTCGGGATCATTTCTCATCCCGATGCTGGTAAAACCACATTAACAGAAAAATTACTTCTATTTGGAGGTGCAATTCAATCTGCAGGTGCAGTCAAAAACAATAAGATCAAAAAAACTGCAACTTCTGATTTTATGGAGATTGAGAAGCAAAGAGGTATTTCTGTCGCTACTTCCGTAATGGCTTTCAATTATTTGGATAAGCAAATCAATATTCTAGACACCCCCGGACACAAGGATTTTGCTGAGGATACATTTAGAACACTAACAGCTGTTGACAGCGTAATATTGGTTATTGATGTTGCAAACGGAGTTGAGGCACAAACAGAGCGTCTTATGGAAGTTTGTCGAATGCGAAATACCCCTGTTATCATTTTCATTAATAAGCTTGACCGTGATGGAAAAGAATCGTTCGATCTTTTGGATGAGCTAGAATCAAAACTTAATATTGGTGTAAGACCTTTGACTTGGCCAATTGGAATGGGTGATCGATTTAAAGGTGTTTACAACCTTTATAACAAAAGCCTTAATTTATTTTCACCGAACAAAACAGGTATATCAGACGATATTCAATCAATCGAGAATCTTGATTCTCCTGAGCTAGAAGAATTGATAGGTACAGATGCTGCTGAGGAATTACAAGAGGAAGTTGAAATGATTGAAGGAGTTTATGATGAATTTGATAGAAAAAGATATCTAGACGGAGAAGTTGCTCCGATTTTCTTTGGATCGGCTGTTAATAATTTTGGTGTTCAGGAGCTATTGAATACTTTCTGCGAGATATCCCCTTTTCCTAGAGGTCGTGATACAGATACAGGGCCTGTAGAACCTTCAGACAAGAAATTCTCAGGATTTGTTTTCAAAATTCATGCGAATCTTGATCCGAAACATCGAGACCGTATCGCATTCTTGCGAATTGTATCAGGAAAGTTTGAAAGAAATAAATTTTATAATCATGTTCGTTTGGGAAAGAAATTGAAATTTCCAAATCCAACCTCTTTCATGGCACAAGATAAAAGTGTCATTGATGAAGCATATCCAGGAGATGTGGTTGGTCTTTACGACTCAGGTAATTTTAAAATAGGAGACACATTGAGCGAGGGTGAAACGTATACATTTAAAGGAATCCCCTCATTTTCACCCGAAATATTTATGGAACTTGAAAATCTAGACCCCCTCAAGTCCAAGCAACTTGACAAGGGTATAAAACAGTTAATGGATGAAGGAGTAGCTCAACTTTTCATTCAACAACCAGGTAATAGGAAAATTGTCGGTACCGTTGGTCAACTTCAATTTGAAGTAATTAATTACCGTCTCGAGCACGAGTACGGTGCTAAATGTCGATTTGTACCAAGAAATTATCATAAGGCTTGCTGGATTACAAGCGATAATGAGCAAAATTTAGAAGATTTCAAACGTGCAAAATCACAACATATCGCTAGAGACAAAGATGACAACCTTGTATTTTTAGCTGAAACACCCTTCTTGCTTCAAATGGCCGAACAAGATTACCGGGAAATTACATTCCATAAAACATCAGAATTTAAGCTTGAAATGAATTCCTAATAATATTTCAGAAGAAATCACATCCAGATCTTTTTGAACTGAATCTTCTTTTTAACGTGATCAACGGTGCACTCAACATGCTCTATACCATTGGTGAGTATCAACTTTTTCACCCCAAGTTCATTGTTGTATTGTGCTGCCTGATTCAATACATCATTTGATAAGGAGACTGTTGTAGCCTTACATTCAATCAAGACCTCGGGAATTCCATTCTCATTGAAAACAACAATATCAGCTCTTCGCTTTAGTCCGTTATATCTCAGGTCGTACTCTACGGCCATTAATCCTTTCTTTTTTCCCTCAACCGATATTAAATAATTTAAAACATGTTGTCTAACCCACTCTTCAGGTGTGCAGACGATATACTTATTTCGAACAAGACATTTTACATGTACAACTCCTGATTTTCGTGATAAGTTTAAGGGTGCATTGGGAAGATTTAAAGGAATAATTGTCATTTCATTCCCATCAATAGTAATTCAATATCCTTGTAGTCTAATCCAAATACTTTACCAAGGACTTCATTTGTTAATATTCCTTTGTACATATAAACGCCACTTCTAAAGCCTTTATCGCTCTGAATAAGCTCCTTGCATCCCCCTTTGTTGCCCATGTTAACAAGAGTAGGAGAAAAAATATTTGACAAAGCAAAGGAAGCAGTTCTTGATACCCTCGAGGCTATATTCGGAACACAATAATGAATAACACCGTTCTCTACGAATGTTGGTTGATCGTGATTCGTAATTCTTGAAGTTTCAAAACAACCACCTTGGTCGATACTAATATCAACAATTACCGAACCTCGTTTCATATTCTGAACCATTTTTTCGGTTACTACACAGGGAGTTCTACCCAAGGGTGCTCTGAGTGCTCCAATCACAACATCCGCTCGCATCAATGCTTTAGCTAACACTTTCGGTTGAATAACAGAAGTATATACTCTACTGCCTAAATCGTTTTGGAGTCTTCTCAGCCTGTACAAGGAATCATCGAAAACTTTGACAGATGCACCTAATCCTAAGGCAGAGCGTGACGCATACTCACCAACTGTACCTGCTCCTATTACCACTACTTCAGTTGGTTGAACACCTGCTATCCCACCAAGCATCATACCTTTCCCATTATTAAAACCTGACAAAAGCTCGCCCGCTACCAAGATTGATGTTGTTCCTGCAATTTCCCCCATAGTTCGAACGACAGAGAAAACACCACTCTCATCACGAATATAATCCCACGCAATAGCAGTTACCTTCTTTCTGCTGAGTTCTTGTAGAATTTTTTTTGGCTGTATCGATATTTGTAACGCAGAAATGACTGTCTGTCCACCTGGAAGAAGATCGACCTCTTCATCCACAAGTGGTGCCACTTTGAAAATGATGTCACACTTAAAAATATCCTCTCTATTATGGCAAATTTCAGCTCCAGCCTCACTGTAATCTCTATCTGAAAAATTTGCTCCTTCCCCTGCTTTTGCCTCTACACGAACCCTATGTCCATTGGCAACAAGAACAGATACAGTTTCGGGCACAAGCGCTACCCTGCGCTCTTGATAAGATGTCTCTTTAGGGATTCCAATAAATAAGCTACCTTTCTTTTTAGCTACTTCTAGCATCTCCTCTTTAGGCAACAAACTTCCTTGAGCCATGAGATGTTTCAGCAATTCCGGATCTGTGATCATTTATCTATAGTTAGTGTACGGCTTCCAACTTCGTCAACACTAATATACGACCAAATCGTGTTATGTGGCAACAGATCTTTAACTTTTTCGGGCCATTCGATGAAACAGATGTTATCGCCATACACCATTTCCTCCAACCCTATGTCGAGTGCCTCCAACTCATCATTTATCCGATACAAATCGAAGTGATAGATCTTACCATACATTTCAGTATCGTAAACATTTACAAGAGAATAGGTCGGTGATCCTTCAAAATCCCTCACGCCCATTGCTTTCAATAATCCGAGTATAAACGTAGTCTTCCCCGCTCCCATCCGTGCATCAAAGGCAAATATTTTTCTATGCCCAACTTCATCAAGAAACTCTAGGGCGGCATTAGGAATATCCTCAATTGTTGGGATTGTTAACTTAATCATTTCGCATTCAATTCAACGTAAGGAATTAAAACTTCCTCTAAAGATACACCTCCATGTTGAAATGTATTGGCATAATAATTCACATAATAATTGTAATTATTCGGATAAACGAAGAAATGATCTTCTAATGTGAACACGAAATTAGAACTAAAGCTGGACCGAGGTAAGTATGCTTCAGAAGGTTCTTTTACCTCGAAAACTTCTTTTTCATTATAAGTGAGATTCTTTCCTACTTTGTAGCGCAAATTTGTATTAGTACTCTTTTGACCTATTATTTTAACAGGATTATTCACTCTGACTGTCCCATGATCAGTCGTAATAATCAGTCTCCTTCCTGCTTCTGATATTTTCTTTAAAATATCATGTAATGGACTGTGCTCAAACCATGAAATAGTTAAAGAACGATATGCAGCTTCGTCATCTGCTAGTTCTCTTATCACTTCCATTTCCGTTCGCGCATGAGAAAGCATATCTACAAAATTGTAAACGATCATATTCAATTCATTATCAAGTAACTGGTTAAAATTGTCTACAAGTTTTTTCCCTCCATTTAAGTTTGTGATCTTGTTGTATGTCCATTTGACATTTTTACCAAGTCTTTTAAGATTCTGCTCAAGTAATTCCCTTTCATAATTGTTTTTACCTCCTTCTTCATCCTCTCCAATCCATAATTTTGGATATTTCTTCTGGATTTCTGAAGGCATTAAACCGGCAAAAAAAGCATTTCTAGCATACTGCGTAGTCGTTGGTAAAATTGAAAAAATGATTTCCTCGTTATCAATCGTAAAATACTTTGAAATAATTGGTCGTAAAACTTTCCATTGATCATATCTCAAATTATCAATTACAAGAACAAAGGGCTTTTGATCTAATTGAGAACTAATCCTATCCTTGAAAAGTGTATGTATCATTTGAGGGCTATCCTCCACCCCATTCAACCAATTCAAATAGTTCTCCTCTATATATCTACAAAACTGCTTATTTGCCTCCTTCTTTTGCATGGATAATATCTCAGACATACCACTATCCTCCACGCTTTCCAACTCTAATTCCCAATAAACCAATTGTTCATACGTTTCTAACCACTCCTCAGTATCCAACCTAGAATTTAGCTTCATTCCCAACTCTCTGAACTCCTGTTGATAATCCGAGTTAGTCTTTTGTGAAACTAATTTGCTCTTATCAAGATTCTTTTTGATCGAAAGGAGTATTTGGTTAGGGTTCACTGGTTTAATAAGGTAATCAGCAATATTGCTTCCTATAGCTTCCTCCATAATGTACTCCTCTTCACTCTTGGTTATCATTACTATAGGAATCTGAGGTCTAATCTTCTTTATCCTTGTCAATGCCTCTAAACCACTGATACCGGGCATGTTTTCGTCCAAAAAGATAATGTCAAATATCTCCCCAGAACATTTCTCCACAGCGGATGCACCATTGTTCACAGATTCTACCTCATAACCCTTAGATTCGAGAAAGAGAATATGTGGTTTCAATAAGTCAATTTCGTCGTCCGCCCAAAGAATCTTTACTTGCATCTGCGGTTATTTTTATAGATTTGATAATAATTTTTAAATGTATTCAATTGCAATCAAAAGTCAATACGAATAACAAGAAGAAAATAATAAACGACCCAGTTTATGGTTTTATTTCAATTCCAATAGAGATAATTTTTGACGTAATTGAACATCCCTACTTTCAGCGTCTTCGACGAATTAAACAACTTGGTCTTACCGACCTTGTTTACCCCGGCGCATTACACACACGATTTCACCACGTGATTGGAGCTACTCACTTGATGAACAAGGCTATAGCTACGATACGCAGAAAGGGTAATGAAATAACAAATGAAGAAGAAAAAGCGGTTTTACTCGCGATACTCCTGCATGACATTGGTCATGGTCCTTTTAGCCACGCACTTGAACACGACATCGTAACTGGTGTTAGTCATGAAGTTATATCAGGATTTTTTATTGAAAGATTAAGTCAAGAGTTTGATGGTGAATTAGACCTAACATTGAAGATCTTTCAAAACACTTATCACAAACCATTCTTACATCAACTGGTATCAAGTCAATTAGATATGGATAGAATGGATTATCTAAACCGTGATAGCTTCTACACGGGCGTGAGTGAAGGGGTAATTGGTAGTGACCGAATTATCGAGATGTTGGATGTAAAAGATGGAAACCTCGTTCTAGAAGAGAAAGGAATATACTCGATAGAAAAATTCATAGTTGCGAGAAGGCTTATGTATTGGCAAGTTTATTTGCACAAAACAGTAGTTGCTGCTGAGTTCATGTTAATTCATACACTCCGTCGTGCAAAAGAATTAGTGCAGAATGGAGAGGAACTTTTTGCGAGCCCTTCCTTAATGTATTTTTTAAAAAACAAGATCGGAATTGAAGACTTTAACAAAGACAATGAAACTCTAGAGAGATTTGCTGATTTGGATGATTATGACATCTGGGGCGCTATAAAAGTTTGGCAGATGTCGGAGGATATCATTTTGAGAGAATTATCTCAACGGTTAATTGATAGAGAATTATTCAAAATTGAAGTATCAAAGAGTCCTTTCTCTAAAGATCGTATTAAAGAAATTAACGCTAGCGTAATGGATGGCTTAAATCTGAATGAAGAGCAAGCTAGCTATTTCGTACATTCATACCAATTGAGAAATAATGCATACAACGAGGATAAGGAAAATATCAACTTATTATTCAAGGATGGATCAATTTTAGATGTTTCCAAGGCTTCAGATAATTTGAATATCTCTGCTCTCTCCAAACCAGTTGAGAAATACTTTCTTAGCTACCCTATTTTCTAGACTATTGCTTACTCAATTTTCCGGACTTCCAATCCTCCAACAACTTAGCCCAAGCATACGGATTTAAAAGATTATTGCCAGGCAATTGACCCTTGGTGTAGAGTGCAGTATTCATCTGATTCCTTGTGTAAGCATACGATAATCCTGCATCGGTTTCGAGCCGAGCTGCAATAAATGCTAGACTCTCACCTGATAACTGACGCTGTGCTCTTCTTAACGCATCATCATAAGGATCCATTTCCATAAAAGCTTTTGCGAATTCCTCCCTGCTCGGCCATGGGTAAACCTCTACTTCAGGTAATTGAAGGGTGTCTGATTCCAACATATGAATTATGGAATATCTTTTCTCTGTAAGCGTATCGGGAACAATAAATGTAGATGTTCTGTAACCGTAATAACGAAAGAAAAGTGTGTCACCTGGCATAGTAACAAGGGAAAAGAAGCCGTAATAATCCGAAATAACTCCCCTTCTCTGTGTTCTATCGTACACCGTAGTATAAGGCGCTGGTTCAAGAGTGTTCTCGGCAATAACTACTCCTGATAATTGAATCAGAAGACTATCATTATTGGCTATATCCTGAGCCTTAGATCTAACCGAAATTAAAGCCAATATTATCAAAATTATATTTCGAATAAAACCCATATTTACAACAATTCTAATCATTTAAAACGATAGCTTGTTTCAATTAAGATTCTTTAACAATTCCTTAGTGCCATAGAATTGAACATATTACACAAATATTTGCTAAATTTGCAGGAATTTATTTCATCACAAATAGGTTCAAAATATGGCTCTTTCCAATATTTCCGAAATCAAAGAAGGCTTAACTTACGACGACGTTCTTTTGTTACCTGCTTATTCAAAAGTTCTCCCCAAGGATGTTGTGCTCAAAAGCAAGATAACCAGAAACATTGAAGTAAAAACACCTATAGTTTCGGCGGCTATGGATACAGTAACTGAAGCTACACTCGCTATTGCTATCGCACAGCAAGGAGGAATTGGTGTTATACACAAGAATATGACCATCCAAGATCAAGCTCTCCAAGTTAGAAAAGTTAAACGTTCTGAAAGTGGTATGATTTTGGATCCTGTCACTTTGAAAGAAAATGCTGTAGTAAGTGACGCACTTCAATTAATGAAAGAAAATAAGATCGGGGGTATTCCAGTAGTTGATGACAACTCTGTCCTCAAAGGGATTGTGACGAATCGAGATCTGCGATTTGAAAAAAACAAATCAAGACCGATTAACGAAGTAATGACAGCAGATCGTATAATTACTACATCCGAAAATACGAGCTTGTCGGTCGCAGAGGATATCTTACAAGAAAACAAAATTGAAAAACTTCCTGTAATAGATTCCGAGAATAAATTAATCGGATTGATAACCTTCAGAGATATTATAAAAGTGAAGGAACATCCTAACTCTTGTAAAGATAAATACGGGCGATTGAGAGTTGCAGCTGCTGTTGGTGTTACACATGACACAATTAAAAGAGTAGATGCACTTGTTGAAGCCGGAGTTGATGCCATAGTCATTGATACAGCTCATGGACATACTGAGGGGGTGATTGTAAAATTAAAGGAGGTAAAGTCCAATTATCCTGAATTAGATGTAATAGTTGGAAATATTGCAACACCTGAGGCTGCGAAATTCCTTGTCGATGCAGGAGCTGACGCTGTTAAGGTCGGGATTGGACCTGGTTCAATTTGTACAACTCGAGTTATCGCTGGTGTTGGAGTTCCACAGCTAACCGCTGTAAATGATGTTGCAATGGCTTTAGAGGGTACAGGAGTTCCTGTTATTGCTGATGGAGGTATTCGATACACTGGAGATATCGTAAAAGCAATTGCAGCTGGAGCAGATACTGTAATGGTTGGTTCTATGTTTGCCGGTGTTGAAGAATCGCCGGGCGAAACGATAATTTACCAAGGAAGAAAATTCAAGACATATCGTGGTATGGGATCGTTAGAAGCGATGCAAAAGGGATCTAAAGACAGATACTTCCAAGATGCCGAAGATGATGTAAAGAAATTAGTTCCAGAAGGGATCTCTGGCAGAGTACCGTTTAAGGGGAAATTAGTTGAGGTTATGTACCAAATCATTGGGGGATTAAGATCCGGGATGGGATATTGCGGTGCACCAACCATAGATAAATTGCAAGGAGCTAAAATGATCCGTATAACGAATGCTGGTTATCAAGAGAGCCATCCCCATGACGTAACGATCACTCGAGAAGCACCAAACTACAGTATCAAATAATACGTTAAGCCTAGATATTGTAAATTCAAAATTTTAAAATAAATACAGAATGATGAAAAGAATGATTGTTTTAACTTTTGCCATGACCTTTGGTTTGGCATCAGCACAGGAGGATCAAGTGATTATGACCGTAGATGGTGAGCCAGTTGTCAAATCAGAGTTCCTGCAGATATACCTGAAAAACAATGATGCACCCAGATACGATAAGGAGGCTCTAGATGAGTACATGGACCTTTTTGTTAAATTTAAATTGAAGGTGGCTGAAGCTGAAGCTTTAGGATACGATACGATTCCTAAATTAGTGCGAGAACTTAACGGTTACCGCGAGCAGTTGGCTCTTCCATACTTGATAGATTCAACTAAAAATGACGAATTAATTCAGGAAGCATATGAAAGAATGAAAACAGAAGTTCGCGCTTCTCATATCCTTATACGCGTTGAATCGAATGCTTCTCCTGAGGATACTTTGACTGCATATAATAGACTTGTTGCACTTAAAGGCCGTATCGATAAAGGTGAAGATTTTGCATCTGTTGCACGTGGAAAAATGGGAAGTGAAGACCCATCAGCGGTAAAAAATGGTGGGGATCTCGGCTATTTTACTGCTTTCCAAATGGTATACCCTTTCGAGGAAAAGGCATACAACACCAATGTCGGTGAGATTTCTGAACCATTCAGAACGCGATTTGGATACCATATCCTGAAAGTAACGGATAAAAGAGATGCCAGAGGAACAATTGACGCAGCCCATTTAATGATAAGTGTCAAAGAGGATGAGGATGAAAAAAACATTTCCATTGCAAAAGCCAAAATTGACGAAATATATGGTCTCCTAAAAAATGGAGAGAACTTCGAAGAACTTACTAAAAAGTACTCAGATGACCCTTCTACTTCGGACAAAGGAGGCGTATTACCATCGTTTGGAACAGGAACAACGACACGCATGGTTCCAGAATTTGAAAACGCTGCTTTTAGCCTGAAGAATAATGGTGACATAAGTGAACCAATCAAAACGCAATACGGATACCACATAATTAAACGAATCGCTTGGAAACCATTAGATTCCTTTGAAGTTCTAGAGAGGCAAATCACGAGTAAAGTAGCGAAAGATGAAAGATCTAAACAAACACAAAACTCTTTTGTTCAAAAGTTAAAAGTTGAATATGGATTCACAACCAACAAAAAAGAGGCACTAACATGGTTTTACGAGAACATTGATTCAACTTATCACTACGGTAAATTCGATCCTAATTCAATCAATACAAATCTTGAAGTTTTCAAATTAGGAGATCAAATTTTCACACAACAGGATTTTGCAGATTACCTTTCAAAGAATTTTAGAAGCGCAAGGATGGATCATCCTAAAGTAGTTGTTGATAATCAATATGTTCGATGGGAGAAAAAAACGATACTCGACTTCGAAAAAAGTAAACTAGCTGCAAAATATCCTGCATTCAAGGCTCTAATCAATGAATATCATGACGGAATCCTACTTTATGAGGTTATGTCTGATAAAGTATGGAATAAAGCGATGAAGGATACTAGCGGACTCAAGCAATATCATGCCAATAATAAGGACAATTATGTTTGGCAAAAAAGATACAACCTAGAGTTAATTGAAGCTTACAATAAGTCGGATGCGAAAAAGGCTTTTAAGCTTATGAAGAAAGGTAAAATGGATATAACTAAAGTTGCGCAAGAGCTCAACTCCGAATCACAACTTAAAGTAAAATATAAGCAGGGGAAGTTTGAAACGACCAATCTTTCCTATCTACATGACGATCTAAAGGTTAAATTGAACAAACCTTATCAAAAAGAAGATAAGTTCTACATTGTTAGAATAAAAGATATTCTAGAGGCGGGGCCAAAAGAATTTAAGGAAGCTAAAGGTGCTATTACTTCTGATTATCAAGACTTTTTAGAAAAAGAATGGCTACAAGAATTGAGAGCTAAGCACAGTGTAGAAATCAATTATGACGCATTATACTCTCTTGGACAATAAATACTCAAATAAAAAACTGAAGCAGGTTGTAATTTTTTGCAGCCTGCTTTTTTTGTTTTCCTGCATAAGGAAGGGAGAACTTGTTGCATCTGTAGGGAATATTGAACTCTATGAAAATGACCTTTATACATTAATGAAACAACAAGGGATAAATCCGAATGATTCAACTGTAAGAAATGAATTTGTTCTAAATTGGATCGATCGGCAAGTCTATTTGGCCGAATTAATAGCAAGTTACCCTGATGAATACAATATTGTAGAACTCAGATCTAATGAATTTGCAGCTGACCTGGCAAAATATGAATTAGAAGAGATGATGCTTAGGAAGAAATTGGATACTATTGTAACAGAAGAGGAACTTCTCTCCTATTATAATCGGAACTCGGAAGAATTTGCACTTCCTGATTACCTTGTCAAGGGTCTTTACCTCAAAATTCCGAAAGAAACAGACTTTAAGGTCAAAAAGGTTGACAAGTACTTTTTGTTAAAAAATGATAAAGACCTAGCGCAAGTCGATTCTTATGCTAAACTTTACGCACTAAATTATTATTACAGCGATTCATCATGGATTTATTTCAGCGAGTTTGCAAAGGACATTCCTGTTAAAAAATACAACCGTGATAATATCGTTCTTAATAGAACTAAAACATATTTCTCTGACGATATGTATACTTATTTTATTAACATCACTGATTTTAAGCTGAAGGATGAAACACCGCCTATTGACTTTTTAAGGAGAGAAATAAAAGATATTATCATCGGGAAAAGACTACGAGAATTAAAGGAAAGACGAGAAATTGAAATATTAAAAACACTTAAAGATAAACATGAAATATCTATTAACGTTTAGTTTATTTATCATACTAAATACCTCGTTTGGACAAGGATCATCTACCATAGATAAAATTGTTGCACAAGTAGGAGATAATATCGTACTACTGTCTGATTTACAAGGGCAACGTATTCAAGCAATACAGGCACAGGTTGAAATTGACGAGCAATTTGATTGTCGAGTTTTAGAAGAATTAATGTATCAATTCTTGTTATTAAATCAAGCCAAACTAGATAGCCTGGAAGTAAGCGACGCACAGGTAGATGCCGAAATGGAAAATCGATTAAGGGTTATCGAAGCACAAATCGGAAGCCGCCAGAAAATGGAAGAATTTTATGGTAAAACGGTTACTCAAATTAAAAAGGAGTTCAAAGAAAACATTAGAGATCAACTATTAGCGCAGGATATGGAGCGCCAAATAACGAGTGAAGTAAGCGTTACACCGAGAGATGTAGAAAATTTTTATAACAACATTCCAAAGGACAGTATACCTTTTATTAATTCAAAGCTTCAATTCCAGCAAATCGTTATTTATCCTGAAATAACTCAAGCTGACAAACAACTATCTGTAGACAAGCTTACAAAAATCAGAGAAGATATTGTAAGTGGTAAAAAAACATTTAGCACGATGGCCATTATCCACTCTATGGATCCAGGATCCTCTAAAAAGGGAGGTGAAATCTCTGCCTCAAGAGGAATGATGGTGCCTCAATTTGAAGCTACTGCTTTTAAAATGGAAATAGGGCAAGTTTCAGAGGTGTTTGAAACAGATTACGGTTATCATATTCTTCAATTACTCGACCGCAAGGGAGATGATTACAAATGTCGACATATCTTAATTATTCCCGAGTACTCGGACGATGCAATCCAAATGGCAGCACTTCGTCTTGATTCTGCCTACAAAAAATTAATAGCGAATAAAATTGAGTGGGACGATGCAGTAAGGCTTTTTTCAAATGATGATGCGACAAAAGAGAACAATGGTATAATTACAAATCCAATAACAGGAGACCAGCAGTGGGATATGGAAGATTTAAATCAAGTGGACCAACAGATATACCTATTAACGGATCAACTGGACAAAGGTGATATCTCACAGCCAAGCCTTTACACTAATTTTATGGAACGGAAAGAAGGTGTAAGAATTGTACGCCTTATGGAAAGAACTCCCCCGCATACGGCAAACCTAAGGGACGATTATTCACTTATTCAGAAAGCCGCAGAGAATGACAAAAAGCAGAAGATTATCCAATCATGGATCGCGAGTAAGATCAAAAATGCTTATGTGAAGATTGATTCTGATTATCACTCTTGTGAATTCCGCAATAATTGGCTGAAAGAATAGTTTAATTAACTTTAATATTCAAACAAAAGGATATGTCGGATAAGGAAGTATTAGATGAGTTAGTCATAAAGTATAAAGATCTCAAAAATGAGATTCATAAGGTAATAGTTGGCCAAGATGAGGTTGTGGACCAAGTGTTAATCTCTATTTTCTCTCGAGGCCATTGCTTACTTGTAGGAGTTCCTGGATTGGCAAAAACTCTTCTGGTCAATACAATCTCTGATTGTTTAGGTCTGAGCTTCAACAGAATACAATTTACACCCGATTTGATGCCTTCCGATATTATTGGATCAGAAGTTCTAGACGAGCAAAGAAATTTTAAGTTTATCAAAGGTCCTTTATTTTCGAATATAATTCTTGCCGACGAGATAAACAGAACACCTCCAAAAACACAATCGGCTTTGTTAGAAGCAATGCAGGAGAAAGCTGTAACCGCGTCCGGGAATAATTATAAGCTACCCGAGCCATTCTTCGTCCTTGCAACACAAAATCCAATAGAGCAAGAAGGTACCTATCCCCTACCAGAAGCACAGCTGGATCGATTCATGTTCAATATCTTCGTTGATTATCCTAGTTTCTCTGAGGAGCTAGCTATTGTAAAAGCTACAACTTCAGATGAGCAAATTTCATTGAATCAGATATTATCTGGTGAAGACATATTAAAATTCCAGAATTCCATAAGAAAAATGCCAGTTGCAGATAATGTTTTGGAATATGCTGTAAAACTTGTTGGTAAAACTCGCATTAATTCAGAAGGGGCACCTAAAGTAACACAGGAATTTATTACTTGGGGAGCAGGACCAAGAGCCTCACAATACTTAATAGTGGGAGCTAAATGCCATGCAGCCCTTCGAGGAAAGTATTCACCTGACATCGAGGATGTTAAA
This sequence comes from Crocinitomicaceae bacterium, assembly GCA_023254905.1. GTDB lineage: Bacteria > Bacteroidota > Bacteroidia > Flavobacteriales_D > Crocinitomicaceae > UBA4466. The sequence goes on from JALRKF010000148.1 coordinate 23,583, forward strand.
GCGGTAGCTATGCCAATTTTACGCCATAGATTGGTCAGAAACTATCGCGCAGAGGCTGAAGGTTATACAATGGAAAAAATTATTGAATCCATTCTATAATTATTTCTAGTCCTTAAGAATCAAATAGGGAATTAGTTCATCGTTAAACTTGAAAATAATTGAATAAAGTCCTGCAGGATAATCAAATGGAAATGAAATCTTGTTTTGAGTCATAGGAGAGATATCGGCGAGTAGTTGTCCGCTGATTGAGAATACTTTAATGCGATTTAAAATTCTATCGCTCCAATTGATAAAAATCGTTCCATCATTAAGCTTTACCCTGAAATCGATCTCTGAATCTGTTCCTTGGCTAAAATTTGGTGAATTTGTATATCTCGATCGTATGAATTGATAAGATGCATAAGAAATCGCCGCATGACGTGCAGCCTGAACATCTATTGGGACAGCAATTCCATCGAATGAACATATATAGTCATGAAAGGTATCTCCGAGAAGAAATGTCTGCCGTGTTTGATCAAATGCTGCCCAAGAGTCATAAACAATTATAGAATGATGGTACAAATTTCGCGCATGAACCGTTGGTCTGGCATAATCATTTCTGATTGCCTCCAATAATATATTGTTCCATTCACGGGCTACCGATTGTTGAGAAAATGACAGGCCTGATAGTCGCAAGAGGACTAACAAAAGAAGCCCTTTCACTTTAAGGGTTATTGGTCTCTTATTACTTATAAGACTAAGAAAGTAGGAAAACTAAGGGAATTCTTAAAGAGAATTAAACCATTTTCTGGTGAAGAGATCCAACTTATAACAAACGTATGTCATTTTGTTAAAAACCCATGTAGCGCTGTTAATTGAAGCCTCAATTAACAAGTTTAGGTTTCCCGGAGTGATCTGATTTCCACGGTTCGGAATTTTCCTCTAACATTAGTCTGTGGTCTATCATCCTAATCCTGAGCGTCACCTGAATACAATAGTCCTAAGCTTCAAAATTAAACTACATGGGCCTTCTTACGAAGTAGACCGATAGAGTCGCTCGTGGCGCTTCGATCATAGTCCAAATTAAAGAAAAAAACTTACTTTCGTTTACTTTTTTCGAGATGATATTCCAACTCAAGAAAATACTATACCGAATCTTACCAGAGAGCAGTTATCTGAGATGGTTGCATAGAGGTTTTTACTTTCTATTTTGGATCGGTGCGTTAAAAAAAGATGAGCGATTTAAATTCCATTACATGGTAAAAAAACTCATCGAATCAAACTATACTGTTCTTGATATTGGCGCTAACTTGGGATATTTCTCAAGAAACTTCAGTGATCTCACAAAGAATGGAAAGGTTATTTCAATTGAGCCAGTTCGTCCCTTCTTTGAAACACTCCAATATTTTCTTGGCAGTCGAAAGAATTTGACCCTATTTAATTATGCTTTAGGACAAGAGGAAGGAACCATAACGATGGTTATGCCAACTTCAAATGGTATAATGCGCACAGGCCTTCCGCACATTGCAGAATCTGAGGAAGAAAAAATGCAACATCGAACACATGATGTAGAAATCAAACGTCCAAGTGAACTTCTAAAAGATCTCACTAGAATTGATTACATAAAATGTGATATCGAAGGTTATGAGCGAACGGTATTTGAGGAGATGAAAGGTTTGATAGAAAAACATCAACCAATTATTCAAATTGAAATAGATCCAAAAAACCGAGGTTTCATGTTCGAGTATTTCTCAGATTTAGGCTACATCCAATACGGTATAGCAAAATTCAGGATTGTAAAGGAAATTCCTGGAGAACAACAAGAGCAAGGTGATTACATCTTCGTTCCCAAATCACAGGATCAAGTATTCGAAAAGAGAATGAGATCGAAAGGAGTACTTTAAGTCCTAGATCCAGGATTAAAGTTCTCAAAACCCTTTATATGAATATCGCGCTGAGGAAATGGAATTACTAAATCGTTCTCTTGTAATTTCTTGTAAGCTATCTTCCTTAAGTCTGACTTGGTGCGCTCAATACTGAAAATATCCTTCGTCCAAAATATCATTTCAAACTGAAGTGATGACTCACCAAATTCGGTAAACCATACATAGGGCTTTGGATTACTTATAATATCATAAGTTTCTTCCATAGCCTCCTCAAGACAGCTGATTACCTTTTCTATATTCGAACCATAAGCAACGCCAACACTAACACTAAATCTGACTTGATCAAAACTATGAGACCAATTGATGACTTTCTCTGAAACAAACTTGGAATTAGGTATAATAATAGTCACATCCTCTCTAGTTCTGAGTTCTGTGCTTCTCAAGTTTATTTCAACCACCTTTCCAACAACTCCTTCTACTTCAAGAATATCTCCAATTTTAATAGAGCCTTCAAAAAGTAGAAACAAGCCTGAAACTAGATCCATAAAAACATTCTGCAACCCCAGACCTAATCCAACTAAAAGTGCTGTAGAACCGAAAAGTATAATAGTCACATCCGCTCCTATCACCTCAAGCATTATCACAATAGTGATAACCCAAATAAAGTACTTAACAATAAGGAAAATAGAGTTTCTACGCTTGCTGTCGATCTTGTCAATCAAGAATCTAGGTCGTAAAATTGCTTTTCTCAGAACCTTTATTGATAGCCAAGAAACACTTGCAATAAAGAGAGCAAAAAGTAAGTTACCCATGAGCAATTTAAATTCTCCGATAGCAAATAATTCATAATTTAAAAAGTCACTCCAGTCCATATTCTCTCAATGTTAAATTCTTATATTCGTCACACGCAAATTTAATTAAATGGCAACTACATCAGATATTAAGAACGGACTTTGTATTAACCTAAATGAGAAACTTTATCAAATTATTGAATTTCAACATGTGAAGCCGGGAAAAGGACCAGCATTTGTTCGTACAAAAATGCGTCAGATAGAATCGGGCAAAGTTCTGGACCATACGTTTTCAGCAGGACATAAAATTGAGATTGTTCGTATTGAAAATCGCGAATACCAATACTTATATCAAGATGGTGAATTCTATGTATTCATGAATAATCAAACTTTTGAGCAGGTAAATATTCAAAATTCAATGGTGGATAAACCTGAATTCTTGACTGAAGGTATGGTTTGTAATATCTTATTTCATGCGGAAGAAGAAATGCCGTTAGTGTTGGAATTACCAATGTATGTTATCTCGGAAGTAACCTATACCGAACCAGGGATCAAAGGCGACACAGCTACGAACACATTGAAACCAGCAACCATTGCAACAGGAGCTGAAGTTCGTGTCCCGCTATTCATCAACACTGGTGAAATTATCAAAGTAGATACGCGATCAGGAGAATATGTCGAAAGGGTAAAAGAATAGGTTAAAAGAGAATTAACGATTCTGTCTTTGTTTACATTGATAGCATTAAATGTAACAACTTAATGTATTGAATAATATGGTATTTACCGCTATACGTAGACTCCAATTAACAGATTTCTCGTATTCGTAATTTGATTTTTAATTGAAGTCTATTTCGTAACTTTATCCTCATGAGTGAGGATTTCGAAAACCCCATAGATAAAGACAAAACAACTGATTCTCCCAATTCTCTGGAGTATGGTCATCATTTAGGTTCAGCAATTGTCAAGCCGGAAGATGAGGGTAAATTAAAAGGTAGAGCTGTTTCAGCAATGGAGCACCAAACAGATATGCAATTAGATCAGATCTATCAGCAAATGCAATTGCTCGCAGATCAGGCCAAAAAATTAAATGATCGAAAGTTAATTTCTACATTTATTTATCAAGCCGAGATGCGTTTCGAACCTTTGATTAATCATATTTATCACCTTTACCAAAAAGAAGATAAAGCATTTTTACTGTCTCTTATCGCTCCGAATCAGTGGGGTCGTTCAAAGAGATCATTTGAATTTATTGCAACAGTTCGACTTCTTGCAGACCATACGTGGGAGATCCAAGAAAAAAATGTAGAGGTTGATTTAGAGAATCTATTTTAACGAGTAAAAACCCAGTCCTTTTCACTGGATAAATTTGCATCGAACTGATAACCTCCCGTATTAAATAATTTTATTTCTTCTGGATCACTAACATTATTCTGAACAATAAACCTTGCCATGGAACCTCTGGCTTTCTTCGCAAAAACCATCACAACCTTGTATTGACCGTCTTTAAATTCCTTAAATATTGGTGTAATTATCTTTGCTTTCAATTTCTTTGGATGAACAGCCTTGAAATATTCATTTGAGGCAACATTAACAATAACTTCGGACTCTTCTTGATTGAGTGCCTGACAGAGTTTATCCCCCCAAAACTGATACAAATTTTTCTTTGTGGCAGTTACCTCCCACTTCGTCCCCATTTCAAGTCTGTAAGGAAATAAGATGTCCAAAGGTTTCAAAATCCCATAAAGTCCTGATAAAATTCTTACTTTATCTTGAGCAATCTGAAGTTCTTTTTCGGTTAAAGAACTAGAGTCGAATCCCCTGTATGCCTCACCATTAAATGATGCAATAGTCTGCTGAACCTCTCCAGCAAACTCAAAATTTTCATCCCATTTTTGGAATCTTTCAAAATTAAGTTGTGCAATATCATCTGATACGTTCATCAAATCCCTAATTTTTTTAGGAGAAAATCTTTTGAGCTTTTTCATCAAAAAATCAGCCTCATTTATGAAAATTGGTCGAGTGTATAAATCTGTTTTAACCTTAATATTTGGGCTAATTGACTTCGCTGGAGATAAAAGAACTTTCATAATAAGATAAACTTTGGTTAAAATTAATCAATATCAAATTATTTTGTCTATTTTTCCCAATAATGAAATGTTTTCCCAATATGAGAATATGTTCATTCATTGGAGCAAAATGTTAATATGGCACTCCTCATTATAATTATTAAAGATATATTCAGTCAAACATTTAGAAAATGAGAATTATTATAGCAGAAGATGATGATTGGTACGCAAAATTTATTGAATACAATGTTAACCTAAGATTTGATTGGGAAGTAACCATTGCTCAAACTTTTCAAGAGCTTGAAAATGTTCTTCACAATTCCCCCGAAATTATCACCCTGGATTACAATCTGCCTGACATGGATGGAGAGAAAGCGCTTCAAACCATCAAAAGAGTTTCTCCCTCTTCTAAAATTGTAATCATTTCAGGGCAAAATGATGTTAAAACAGCGATGGCCCTTCTAAGCTCAGGAGCAACAGATTATATTGTTAAGGATACGGATACAAAAGAAAGGATGTGGCAATCACTACAATCCATTTCTGATCAAATCAATTTAGAAAAACGTGTTGAAACATTAGAGGATGAGATCAAAACAAAATTCGACACAACCAAAAATTTAATTGGAAACCATCCATCTTTCAATAAAATCCATCAACTCATACACAAGGCCAACAAAAGTGCTATCAATATATCTATAAGCGGCGAGACTGGTACCGGTAAAGAAATGGTTGCGAAAGCCATACATTATAATTCACCCTTAAGTTCATCTCCATTTCAGGCGGTCAATCTATCGGCACTGCCACATAATTTAATAGAGAGTGAATTGTTTGGACATGAAAAAGGAGCCTTCACTGGTGCAGATAAGCGTCGCATAGGGAAATTCGAAGCAGCAAAAAATGGGACACTATTTTTAGATGAAATAGCAGAAATTCCTCAAGACATACAAGTTAAACTCTTACGTGTATTGCAAGAAAGAGAATTTCAACGTGTCGGATCAAATGACAGCATAAAATTAAACTGTAGAATTGTAACTGCTACGCATAAAAATCTGCTTGAACTTATAGAGAAAGGTGATTTTAGACAAGACCTCTACTACAGACTGGTAGGCTTACCTATTCATTTACCTGCCCTTCGTGAGCGTGGAAATGACATCCTATTATTGTCCAAACATTTCATGGAAACCTTCAGCAAAGAAAATAAAGTAAAAGCACCCAGCCTGTCAGAGGATGCACGTCAAAAATTGCTTAACCATGTTTACCCTGGAAATGTTCGTGAATTGAAATCTGTGATTGACCTTGCATGTGTTCTTTGTGAGAACAATATTATAAAACCTCAAGATATCACTTTTCAATCAAGTGGCAGTCTAGAAAATCTGCTTAACGCTAATTTATCACTTAAAGAGATAAATGAACGTATTATACTAGACCGTCTTCAAAAGACTAATAACAACATAAAAGTGGTCGCAACAGAACTAGGGATTGGAAAATCAACGATTTACCGAATGTTAAAAGAAACAGAATGACCAGAGTAAAATTGAATCAATTTATTGAATTGTGTAAAAAATCACAACACCTATTTTTTACTAATGAACTGACGGAGAACTCAGATGTTGAATCAAATAAAAGGATAAATAGAATCTTTACGATAAGTTAAAAATGACCATCCCTAAGGACATAAAGAAAATTATTGATCGTGAGATATCTGCTCGAGAAAATGCAGAAAAAAAGCTCGAAGAAAAGTCTCTTGAGTTGCTTAACAAAACACAACAACTAGAAGAATTGAATACCTCCCTCGAAAAGGAAGTTTCCAAAAGAACCGAAAAAATTAAGAGACGGGAAGAGCAACTTCGGGTACTTTTTGACCAACACCCCTCCGCTTCTATTGTATATGATTTAGACTCTCTAAAAATATTGGCAGCAAACCAAACTGCCCTTGATATATATGGTTACACTCAAAAAGAGTTTCGTGATATGTCCATTTTGGATATGAACCATGAAAAAGAACATAAAAGAATAAAAAATCATATCGAATTACTCAGCAAGCAGAAAACAGAACCACAAAAATGGTGTCATATTCTCAAAAATGGAGAATTAAGAACGGTTACTGTTACAGGAAATCCAATTGTATTTGGCGACAAAAAAGCACGCCTTGTCATCATCAAGGACATTACTCATGAACAGGAGATTTTACAAAGGCTTGAAGACCAGGAAAAACAATTTAAAAATCTTGTAGAACGAACTAGTGATGCTATTTACCGAACTGATGAAGATGGTAATTTTATTTATGCTAATCCGAACTGTGAGTCATTATTTGAATGCACCATTGCCGAACTAAGTAATATGAATATCTACGATTTGGTGAGCAAAGAATATAAAGAGAGAGTTCGTAACTTTTATGCTTATCAAGCTCAGAACAAGATATCGAATACAAAAACTGAATTTCCAATAACAAAAACCAACGGGGAAAATATTTGGATTGAACAAACCGTAGATTTTATACCAGCTGATGAAGGTAGTTCTGAATTCATCTCAGTAACCCGAGATATTACAGAAAAACGCATCCTTGAAAAGAGTCTTCTTAGAAGTGAAGAAAAATACCGTTCAATTATCGAAAATATGGAACTCGGTATCTTGGAAGTTGATACCAAAGGGAAAATTTTAAAAGCATACCCTAAGTTTTGCAAATTGACTGGTTATGAAGAGAAAGAGCTGATTGGGAAGATTGCTTCAGAGATTTTTCTGGATGAGGTCACTAAAGATAAAATGCACAAGGAGACGCAAAAACGAACAACAGGCGAAACAAGTGTTTATGAAATAGAACTTAAAAAGAAAGATGGATCTAAAATTTGGGTGATGATCAGTGCCGCACCCTACTACAACGAGAAGAATAGAATAACAGGATCGGTTGGTGTGCACCTTGATATAACCAGACGTAAGACTAGTGAAAAACAATTATTTTTACTCTCACAGTTTCCTGAATTAAATCCATATCCTGTTATCCGATATAAATTGGGCAAGAACGAACTACTTTACGCAAATAAGCACGCAAAAAGTTTTCTTAAAAGTATGCAGCGGGAAACTCAAAAAAAGAATAATTGGGCTAAGTTTGTATACAGTAAGGGTGTTTTCCAAGAGTTTCGATGGAACAATAGCACTTACAGATTCAATCGCGTAGAGGAGCCAGAACTGGGCATTATAAATATCTATTCAACAGATATAACAGAAATAAAAGAACTTCAAAATAAATTGCGTGGTGCGATAAAAAAGGCAGAAAATTTATCAAAAGCAAAAGATCTTTTCCTGGCTAATATGAGTCATGAGATTAGAACTCCCATGAATGCAATAATCGGTTTATCGGAGGTTCTCAGTGAAAGCGAACTCTCAGATTTTCAGAGGACAAGTCTCGATAGAATAAGATCTGCCTCAGACAATCTACTTCACCTTATAAATGAAATCCTTGATTTAAGTAAGGTTGAAAGCAATGAGATTGAATTAAACAATTCATTTCATTACCTAGAAAAAACTTTTAAAAATTCTAAAGAATTATTCGAAATTGAAGCAGACAAAAAGAATATTAAACTCATTTATGATTCGAATATCGACCCTGAGCTTGAATTCTTCACTGACAAGAATCGACTAAATCAAGTATTAATAAATCTTTTGGGTAATGCCATTAAATTTACAGATACGGGACAAGTTACACTCAAAATTGAGCAAGAAGAGGAATTGAAGGAATCATTGACTGTAAATATCTCAGTTATAGACACTGGAATTGGTATTCCGAAAAAAGATTTGAAAACTATTTTTGAGAACTTCAGCCAAGCAAGAAATAACGATGAGAACACGTATGGAGGAACAGGCTTAGGGTTGTCAATTGCAAAAAAAATCCTTTTGTTGATGAATTCTGAATTAAAGGTAAATTCGAAACTCGGAGAGGGATCTACTTTTTATTTTACCTTAAAAATGCCATATCGTAGAAACAGTTCGAGCGTTGAACTGAATACAATTGAACAGAACATAATTAAGATCGAAAATTGTAAGATACTTGTGGCGGAGGACAACTTAACGAATCAATTTTTAATAAAAACAATCCTAGAAAAACATGGTATTTCAACCACTGTGGCTTCAAATGGAATTGAAGCTTTAAAAATTTTGGAGAAAGAGAACTTTGATATTATCTTGATGGATATGAGGATGCCTCAACTTGATGGTTTAGAGACCACAAAGGTAATCAGAAAAGAGTTTAAGAATTCTACCACACCCATCATTGCATTAACCGCAAACGCCTCCGAAAATGACCGAAAGCTCTGTTTAGAGGCGGGAATGAATGAATTTATTGTAAAACCATTTAAACCTAATGATCTGATCGCTATGATAGAAAAAATTAACGAAGAAAATAATAAATCGAGTTTTCTCGATATTGAGAAGTTGAATGAATCGACATATAATGATCCAGTTTTCAGAGAGAAAATGATTGAAATTTTCATTAATGACTCTGAAAAGAGATGCCTCGAGATTGAGAATTTGATAAAAAATAATGAGTTGGATAAGATAAGTGTTATTGCGCACAGTATGAAGCCAGCCCTTGGTCATTTAGCACATGAAAAATTAGTTTTAATGGCAAATGAAATAGAGAATGAACAAGATTTGTCGAAAAAGGGATTCGTTGAGCTGTGTCAGGAACTCATATCGTACACAAGAGATTTAATTGAAGAACTTAAAAACATTCCCAAAATGGAAAAACCACAACCAAACCGAGAGGAATAAGGTAATATTAATCATAAATTATATGGTTTTTATAGGATTTTTATTTTGGCATCAGAATTGCTATATTTAACTTCAGTCCCAAACTATTCGCTATGCACCGGATAAACGCTTTTATTTTAGAAGATGACCGTTTTTATGCTCAAATGATAAGTACTCATTTAGAGAGGGAAGGTATGGTTACTCGTATTTTCAGCAATGAACAGGAATGTCTTAGTGCACTCATCTCTTCTCCCCCTCAATTACTCATATTAGATCACAAACTTGAAAATTCAACCGGTCTAGAAATTTTAGAGGCTATCAACACCTTACAACAAGGAACAAACGTGATTTATTTGTCTGCACAAGAAAGGTACAATGTTGTCTTAAAGGCACTGAAATACGGCGCCGCAGATTATGTAGAAAAAGGAGATGGTGCTTTTAGACAATTAAATACTATCATCAACAAATTAAGAAAGCATACCAATGATTTCAACAATCCCCTTAATCTGAATAAATATCGTTTAGACACTGATTTAAATTAAGACACCTATAAGTAGCGTTATTACAATTACCCCGATTAGATTTAAAACGAAGCCATATTTGGCCATTTCTTGAATACTGAGTTGGCCTGAGGAAAAAATAACTGCGTTTGGAGGAGTTCCAACTGGAAGCATAAAGGCACAACTCGATGCCAAAGTTATCGGCAAACAAAACTGAAGTATATCAACTGAAGTGTTAGCGGCGAACTGAGCAACTACTGGCACAAGAACCGAAACCAAAGCAAGGTTAGACATTAGCTCTGTTCCGAAAATAGATATGAGGACAAGGATTCCCGTCATAACAATGACGGAACCACCCGAGAAATAATTGAACGAAGATGCGATAAAATCGATAACACCATTTTTATCAAACATTATTGCAAGTGCCATGCCTCCGCCGAAAAGGATTAAAATTCCCCAGGCAATTTTACGCGTATCTTTCCATTCAAGCAATGTGCTTGATTCTTTCGAAGGAATAAAAAATAAAAGAATCGCACCCATAACTGCAACACCTTCATCGGTGTAAGATATACCTAAATATCCAGTAATGGGATCTCTGAATGTCCAAAGCAGAACCACGACTAGAAATAATATAATTACGCGTAACTGATTGCTTGTCCATTTAATACGTTC
>JALRKF010000123.1 GCA_023254905.1 Crocinitomicaceae bacterium
ATTAGCATAATAGCGCTAACTACTTCAACCTCCTATTCACAGATTAGTAAAAAGAAATATCTTCGTCGAAACAACAAAGTTGAGTCTTACAAATACGGAGATTCCTTGATCTATTCGCGTGGAATTTGCAATATAGGAACGAAACTTTTTGTGGGAAATTCAAATGGGTCATTGTACTTTATAAATACAATCTCAGAAAAGTCCAATATTATTTTCAAGCAAGATGGATTTATAGAAATGCGAGATGTCGAGTATGTGGACCATCATATTGTAGGAATGCAAAGTGGCGACAAAGGACAGTTAGTTAGAATAAATCTGAATGGTGGAATAAAAGTTATCAAAGAAAAAGACTGGGATAGTTTATTCTTCGACGCTATGGACTTTCATGGAAATCGCGGTTTTTTGATGGCAGATCCAACAGAAGGAAGGTTCAATCTATTTCATACAAATGATGGAGGTTTAACATGGGAGCGTACAAAAGCAGTTGTTCCTGCAATGAAAGAAGAGGCAGGATTTGCAGCAAGCGGCACTAATGTTCAAGTTTTAAATGATAGTACTTATGTATTTATCTCTGGTGGTGAAATCAGTAAGTTTTATAAATCAACAAATAACGGAGCCTCTTGGAATGAGGTAGTGCTTCCGTATTATCCCGGTAAATCTACTGGACCCTACTCTGTTTGTTTTGCTAATGATTCAATAGGTGTCATGGTCGGAGGTGATTACAGAGATCCTGCAATTCGACTCAACACCTCCTTTTACACCCGAGATGGTGGGGAATCTTGGTTTAATAGCATCGATACACCTCGCGGTTACAGATCTTGTGTCTTTTTTAAAAACAATATTTTTTATGCCTGCGGAAGAAATGGAATAGACTACTCGGAAAATAATGGCCAGGATTGGATTCCATTCGCAGATGGAACATTTTTCGCATTGACCTCAATTGAAAATAATCTTATCGCAACAGAAAGAGATGGCAGAATAAAAATTTTTCCTCTTATTGAACAGTAAATGGACCTTGTAAATAGAATCGAACAAATTGTAAAGAAGACCCTAGAGAGGGACTCTTCGGGACATGACTGGTATCATATCGATCGCGTAGTTCAAAACGCAAACTATCTGCAGTCGAAAGAAGGAGGAGATCAATTAATTATTCAGGTCGCTGCTCTACTTCATGATATCTCCGACCACAAGCTTAATGGTGGAATTCTGAACGATGGAGGTCGCGTAAGCCAAAGAATATTATTGGCCGAGGGTACATCAGAAGAATTTGCCAAAATTGTCGCTGACATTGTTGATAATGTGAGCTTCAAGGGAGCTGAGGTTGAGGACAGACCTCATTCTTTAGAAACGGCAATTGTACAGGATGCTGACAGGCTAGATGCGATTGGGGCTATTGGAATTGCACGCGTATTTGCATTTGGGGGTAGCAAAGGGCAATTAATATATGATCCAAATCTCTCCCCGAAAATTCATTCAACTTTTGAGGAATACGTGAACTCTAAAACCACTAGTATCAATCATTTTCATGAGAAATTATTACTTTTAAAAGATAGATTACACACCGATACAGCAAGGAAAATAGGCCAGGAAAGGCATGATTTCATGAAAGCATTTCTAAAGCAGTTTGATCGCGAGTGGAACAGCACTTTTAAATGATGAAGGTAGATTCGTCTACTGGATAAATATTCGAGATGGTGTTCTCCGAAGGAATATGACAAAATTAAATGCTAAAAAATATTTGAAGTCATTTTTAGTTGATGTATCGGTTATTTTAAGTTAAAATAAATGAAGTTTTATACACTATTTCTTTGTCTTTTGCCTTTACTCTCCTTTTCCCAAATCGATGAGCTCAGAAAAGCACAAGAACAAAGAAAAAAGATAATTAGTACAATCTCCAGCTCCGAGTATTTCTCAAAATCACTATTCGTTGATCCATTTATTGGTACAGGAGGACATGGACATACTTACCCAGGGGCATCGGCTCCTTTCGGAATGATTCAATTAAGTCCAGATACAAGATATCAGGGTTGGGATGGTTGCTCAGGGTATCATTATTCGGACTCTATTATTTATGGATTCAGTCACACGCATTTAAGTGGTACTGGTGTCCCCGATTATTGCGATCTATTAATCTTACCTCAATCTGGAAAACCAAATGTTTTACCGGGATACTTGAACGAGAAGGGATACGGTTCTAAATTTTCACATCAAAATGAATATGCCTCGCCTGGATTCTATTCAGTTCATCTCGATAGAGGTGATATAGATGTGAGATTATCGGTATCCGAAAGAGCTGGAATACATGAATACACTTTTAACGAAAAGAAAGGCAAAAAATTCATTTTAATAGATCTTGATCACAGAGATGATTTACTCGCTTCTTGCATGGAGATTGTAGATAAAAAAACTGTAAAAGGTTGCAGAATATCGAAAGCGTGGGCTGAAGAGCAGCACTTTTATTTCTTTCTAAAGTTGGATACACCATTCCAAAAAGCGAGAAGAATAGAATCAAATGGTAACCACAAGCTACTTCTTACATTTCCTAAAAATACTACTAAAATAAATCTTACTGTAGGTATTAGTGCAGTTGACATTCCCGGTGCACAGGGAAATTTGGAGCGTGAAATTCCACATTTTGACCTGAATAAAGTACGCGCTGAATCTGTTCGTAAATGGAACAAAGAATTGGATAAAATTGAGTTTATTCAGGATGACGAAAAAATTATGACCACTTTTTACACAGCACTTTACCACAGCTATCTCGCACCAAACCTATTCAATGATATTGACGGTCGATACAGAAATCTTGCAAATAAGGTAGATACATTGGCTGGCAAGCATAAGAATTATACTGTGTTTTCTCTTTGGGATACTTATCGAGCTACCCATCCTCTTTTTACAATCACACAAGTAGAGAGAACAAATGAGTTCATTAAAACTTTCCTACGTCATTTTGAGGACACTGGTGACTTACCGGTCTGGGAACTGGCGGGAAATGAAACTAATTGTATGATAGGTTATCACAGTGTGAGTATCATTGCAGATGCTTTCACAAAAGGAATTCGTGATTACAACTCTTTAGGAGCAATTCGCTCCATGCTTGGAACAACTTCCATTCCTGAATTCGGAAAGAACCACTACACAAATTTTGGTTTTATAAGCACTGGAGACGAGCCTGAGTCTGTTTCGAAAACACTGGAATATTCTTACGATGACTTTTGTATTTATCGTATGATTGAAGAAATGGGAAACATCGACCATGTTCTCAGCAATAAGGCTGTTGGTGAAGAATTCCTTAACCGGTCCTTTAACTTCCTCAATGTTTATGATCCACAATCTAAATTTATGCGAGCTCGAAGAAGTGGTTTATGGTTTTCACCCTTTGCGCCAGAGGAGGTAAATTTCAACTACACTGAGGCCAATAGTTGGCAGTATTCCCTTTATGCCCCCCATGCAATTCACTCCCTTGCAGAGATCCTTGGAGGCAAGGACTCATTGGAAACATGGTTAGACAGGCTTTACACAACCCCTTCCAAACTCTCAGGTAGACACCAGGTTGATATTACAGGATTGATCGGTCAATATGCACATGGAAATGAGCCATCGCATCACATGGCATACTTATACAACTATACAAACGCACCGCACAAAACACAAAATTATGTCAATCGAATTTTTACAGAAATGTACACTGATCAGCCAGATGGCCTCGCTGGAAATGAAGATTGCGGACAAATGTCTTCTTGGTATGTACTGAGCGCGCTAGGATTCTATCAAATTGCCCCTGGGAACCCTTATTATGATATTGGTCGTCCATTGATGAATACAGCCAAAATTAATTTGGAAAATGGTAAAACATTTGAATTACGTGTCAAAAATCAATCTGAAGAAAATAAATACATACAATCTCTAAAACTCAATGGAGAAAATTATAACCTATTGTATTTAAGTCATGACGATATCTCTAATGGAGGTAATCTAGTGTATACAATGGGACCAAATCCCAACGATGATCTCAAGAATTGGAAAAAGGCACCAGGACTTGATAAAGTCCCCTATTCTTTTGTGCCAGTTCCTTATTTTAAAAATGAGGATCGTGTATTTGACCAAAAGACTTCAATTGAATTAGATTGCCTATTCGCGGAGGATGTGACTATTCATTACACAACTGACAAAAGCATCCCGAATATAAGCTCCAAAGTGTACGAAGAGCCGATAGAAATTACTGAGTCAACCGTCATCTCTGCAATTGCATACAAGGATTCTGTCACATCCAGTTCAGTAATTTCTAACGAATTCGTCAAAAAGGATCCAAATATTAAGATTGAATTAATGTCTGAATACGACAATCAATATGCGGCATATGGAGATTTAACATTGATCGATGGTATTCGTGGGGTAAACGAATTTAGAACTGGTGATTGGCAAGGATATTGGGCACAAGATCTGATCGCAGAGGTATCATTTGATGCAGCCCGAGATCTTGCGGAGGTTGGGATCAGTGTTTTAAGTGATATTAAATCATGGATCTTTTTTCCAAGTGAGGTCAAAGCAATCGTTGAATTTGAGGATGGTTCAGTGAAACACTATCATGAATCATTGCCAGAGGCCTCATTAAAAATGATGGGAGCACAAACGAAAGAAATTGATTTTCATTTGGGTGCAGACACACCAAAAGTGGTCAAGGTAAAAATTGTGGCAATTAATTATGGTAAATGTCCGGAATGGCATTTGGGTCGTGGGAATGATACCTGGCTCTTTGCAGACGAGATAATACTTCGCTAGTTCTGCGCAGAGAGCCAAGCCATTGTGTCAATACCATCGGCATAATCAATCAAGTCAGGACTTTGAGCCTTGCCGAATGGAATGTATCCCCTACCTATAATTGCTTGAATGTCTTCACTATTTGCCTTGATGTAAGACTCTACTTCATCGACCGATTGATATCGGTGGTAATGTAACATGGCTAAGGGAGAGTGAAGATCTTCAGTTTCTCTTAATAAGATGAAATTATTATCCAATAATTCGTGCTTATTCAAAAGATAAATAGCCTTATGATAGTCGTAATTATTTCCATACTTCTTGTGAAGAACGATGTCCTTATGAGAATACAAGCCTTCAAAAACTCTATCTAAATTAAATTTCTCCGGGATTAAAAGGTGTGAGACATTTCTACAGCCTAATCCGAAAAAGTTAAACACATCTTCACCCAGTGCTTCAAGTTCCTCCTTGGTCTCAGAGCCATCTAATACGGCAACAGATGTTCTATTCTTTCTGAATAGGTGCGGATATTTCCCAAAGTACTCTTCGAAATATTTCATTGAATTATTTGATCCCGTAGCAATAACCGAATCAAAACTTGGCAAAGGACCAAAAGAAAAGACAATACGCTCTTTTAACTCTGGAACGAAATTAAACAATTGTGCCCCAAGTAGTGGCAGGAGCTTGTTATCGTCTGAGCTCAATTTACAAATGGCAGTATTACCTGTCATCAATACAGATAAAAAGTCATGAAAACCAACAAGCGGTATATTTCCCGCCATTATAATCGCTATTTTCTTGGGCCTTTGGGAGAAGGAATAATCTGAAGCCCAATCAATTAGCTTCTCCTCTTTTAACCACTCAGCAATTCCACCAATACTTTGGCGCACATTTTCCGGTGTAAACCAACCATTATAGATAACTTGCTTATTAATCTGAGTGTTTAAAGAATTATACTCCTCTTCGGTAACACCAGTATCGTAACCAGTCCATGCTTGTCCTTCTGACAAAGCACTCATTAGTTGCCCAAGTTGGACAAATCCATTTATGATTTCTTGTTGTTTCACGAGGACAAAATTACTGCTCTTGAAGAAATAATTGTTTAAAACGGTTATTTTTTGCGAAACAATTTGACAATTAATGTCCCCCCTCTTTATATTTGCAATCTAATAATCAAGTTATGGCAATTATCATCACAGACGAATGTATTAACTGCGGAGCATGCGAGCCAGAGTGTCCAAACAATGCAATCTATGAAGGAGGAGCGGAATGGCGTTATTCCGATGGGACTTCGTTAGCTGGTATGATTACTACTCTAAATGGTGATGATCTCATGGCAGATGATGCAAAAGAACCTGTTGATATGGATATCTATTACATTGTCAGCGATAAATGCACTGAATGTGTTGGTTTTCATGATGAGCCGCAATGCGCTGCCGTTTGTCCTGTGGATTGCTGTGTAGATGATCCTGACTACAGAGAATCAGAGGACGAATTATTAGCGAAGAAAGATTTCATGCACCTTTAGGCCTTTCTTACAAACTGATTACATCGTTCGTTCTATTAACGTTTTTTATACAAACTTTTTCCTACAACTTCTTGTCGAACCCGGGAAATCATGTATTTTTGTGGTGGGGTAAGTCTTGTACGACCAGCTCCCTCTGAATCCCCCAGGACGGGAACGTAGCAAGGGTATGAGGTTGTAGCGGTGCGATATGAGTAGCTTACCCTTCTT
>JALRKF010000147.1 GCA_023254905.1 Crocinitomicaceae bacterium
TAATCCAATAAATGGACACTCATTAAAGGGAATTAAATTCTCAGGATCCTTTACTAATGGTAAAAAACGTGCTCCAGAAACAATGGCCTTTGAATTGAAGTCATTTGAGTTAACATCGGGAGATGGTTTAGGATCAGTAGAGATGGATATCGCCATGGAGGATTTTAGGGCACCCGACTTAAAGTTGAATGCAAAATCAGAAATCGACCTTAAATACGCTCAAGAGTTTCTTGGCTTGAAGGACTTTACCGAGGTGAAGGGAAAGCTTAATTTGGCATTAAACTTCCACGACATTATCGACCTTAAAAATCCAGCGCATACAGTCTCCAAGCTCAATGAAAACTATGACCTTAGTTTCATTCTTGATAAAACAAGTTTTAAATACGCGGGTTTTGCATTACCAATAAAGCGATTTGATTTTGATTTTGAGATGCACGGACATGAGGCAAGAATCGAGAAAGCCGACTTGATTATTGGAAAATCAGATCTTCATATAACTGGAAGAGTTGAGGATCTTCCAGCTATACTTCATCATACAGATGTTCCAATTGACACCCGCCTATCGATTAAAAGTAATAAAATTGACCTGTACGAGTTAACCGGTTCAGACAGCTTGGCAATCAATGAGGAAATTACCGATATGGAAATGGATTTTGACTTCAAGGCGAGTGCAAAGTCATTCACAGAGTCAAAATATTTACCAGTGGGCGAGTTCTTCATCAAAGACCTGCATGCTGACTTGAAGCATTACCCGCATCGACTGCACGATTTTCACGGAGACATCCTCGTGGGAGGTCGTGATTTAGATGTTATTGATTTGTCAGGGATGATAGACAAAAGTGATTTTCATTTCACGGGTAAACTGGAGCACTATGAAAAATGGTTAGATGAACATCCGGGTGGAGATTCAAAAATAGAATTTGACCTTTCGTCTAGAATTCTTCAGCTAGAGTCTCTTTTTACGTACAATGGTGAGAACTTTGTACCCGAAGATTACAGGCATGAAGAGTTTGACAACTTGCACATTCATGGTTTTACATTCTTACACTTTGACGATGAGCTCAAGTCTTTGGATCTTAACGTTGATAAGTTTGAAGGGAAAATGAAAGTCCATCCTCTTCGCTTCGAAAATTTTGAGGGGAGGGTACACTATGAGGATGAGCACTTAGTTGTTGAAGGTTTCCATGGTAAAATGGGGCACTCATCTTTCAAAACTACATTACACTTCTACTTGGGAGAAGACGTGGAAGTGAAGAAAAGGGATAATCATTTCGAGATTTTTGCACAACGTCTGGATGTTGATGAACTTCTCAATTATTCCCCTCCGCCAACAGACGTGAGCGCGAAAGTGGATCATGACGCCGGGTTTAACATTTACACCTTGCCATTTACAGATATGACCTATCATTTGGACATTGGCGAATTGAACTATCACAAATATGATATTAGAAACATGAAGGGGAACCTTCGCTCAACTCCGAGCCATTATATTTACTTAGATCATTTGAATTTTGATCTAGCTGGCGGACACTTTGATGTTGACGGCTACTTTAATGGCTCCGACCCGAACATGATTTACTTCAGCCCCGATATGAAAACAGATAATGTAGACCTCGATCAGCTAATGTTCAAGTTTGATAATTTTGGACAAGATTATCTTGTGTCGGAAAATTTACATGGACGATTTACGGGTCGAATCACAGGAAAAATACACATGCACAATGATCTTGTTCCTAAGATAGATGATTCAGAGATTCATATGGATGTCGATGTAACTCATGGACGCCTCGAGAACTATTCATTATTGCAATACATGTCAGACTATTTCAAGGATAAGAACCTGGACAAAGTATTATTTGATACACTGAATAATCAAATTGACATTGTTAATGGCGAGATGATCATACCAAAGATGGAAATTAATTCAACTCTTGGGCATATGGAAATCTCTGGCAAACAATCGCTAGATGGCAAGATGGAGTATTATCTCCGAATTCCTTGGAAAATGGTAACTCAAACAGCTTCGTCAAGATTATTTGGAAAGAAAGAGAAGGAGGATGTTTCTGAAGATCAGGTTGATGAAATTCAATACGGTTCGGACAAAACAAAATATGTTAATGTAAAAATAGTAGGTGATGAGAATGGATATAAATTTTCATTAGCTAAAGATAAGCGCAAGTAGATATTGCGGCTGGAATTAAACCCAAAAGTACCGCTCTTTAAGCGCTAAGCATTTCTAATGTAGACGGCACTATAGCTTCTGGAATTTTGCGGTATGCATATTTCCAGTTTTATCGGTAATCTTTATAATATAAGTACCGGTTTCTAACTTGGTAAGGTCTAGTTTTTCTATGTTCGAATTATTTGTAAATATTTGGGATTGCTTTTGTTGCAGGATTCTTCCGTTGAGGTCTATTACTGAGATTGTGTAATCAGAATTTAATGAGCCTTTAAATAGCAGGTTCACCTTGTCTTTTGACGGGTTGGGATAAATACCTAATACTGAAATTGGATTTTCATCGATTCCAACCCATCCTCTTGGACAAATGGGCGCAAGGGAAACATCATATTTATTTCCCGGAATGGATTCAGAGCTTGTTTCTATAAGAGACATTTGTCCTGAATTACTGAAGAAAGATGTTTCGTAAGCGTGAGCAGGGCTGTTGAAATTATCAATCGTATTAATAAAGAACCAATCTGCCTGGACACGCTGCGTGTTTAAATCAAGAATAACAAACCCTCTTCTGGTAAGCTCAACAAACTTTAGGTGTTGATTTTCTAACATCAGGAAGGATCCACCATTAATTGGAATCCCAGGAGAGGTTACGCTGGGGGTTACAAATTCTACTCCCGCATTACTGGTGCCATTCTCTATATCAAAGGCCCAGCTAGTATGAATATCACCAGTAATCACAGTGAAGTTCTCGATATTGTGAAGAGCGATTGAATCGAGTAAGTTTTGACGCTCCGCAGGATAACCATCCCATGCGTCATTGTTGATCGGGATACCGAAAATTGTTATCGGAGCAAACACTACCTGATTGCCAAGGACCTTCCATTGTGCAGAGCTATTTTTTAATTCATTCGTAAGCCATCCGTATTGATCTGTTCCAAGCATAGTTCTATTCGGATCATTTTCATTTACCCCCTGTTCCTCTCGCCCATGTAAACGGGTATCTACCATAAAAAGGTCAAGCATGTTACCATATCCAAACTTTCTGAAAATCTCGTAATTATTGGGTGCTTTTTCTCTTATCGGCAACCATTCGAAATATGCCTTTTCAGCTGCCATTTTTCTATCACTCCAAAGCCCCTCGCCGGTGTTGTGATTTTCAGCTCCATTTATATATGCATTGTTCGCCGATTCGTGATCATCCCAAACACAGATCCATGGAAAATTTTGATGCAACTCTTGCATATCTCTATCCATGTGATAAACGGAGTACCTTAACCGATAGTCATCTAATGTAATTGTTTCTGTAACAGGGTCGAAAATTCTATCCACGTTAGCATTTGGAGAATATCCTCCCTCCTCGTATTCATATATGTAGTCTCCCAGCATAAGTACTGCTTCAACATCATTTCTTTCCAGAATCGCTCGGTAAACATTGAAATATCCTGCCTCAAGGTTAGCACATGAAACAATCGCGAAACGCAGACTATCCACAGCACCGGTCGGGGCCGTTTTCGTACGACCCATTGCACTTCGGTTTCCTAGGGCTTCAAATTCGTAATAATAGTAAGTGTCTGCCGCGAGGCCAGTAACATCGAACTTGACAGTAAAGTCTAAACTAGCATCTGTGGTAGTGTTCCCTTGAGAAACAACATTTGTCATAGCTGAATCAGTTGCCATAGTGTATGAAACATCTACGGGCAGGGTAAAATCATCGGGGGTGACGCGTGTCCAAATAATTACCGCATCCGACAGTGGGTCTCCCGAAGCAACACCATGATAGAATGGCTCGGCACAAGTAAGCGGTGAAATACTGGTTTGTCCAAAAGATAAAATTGAGATAAGTATCAGAGTGGCTGTAAAGAGAGCTTTCATTGGTAGTGTTTGAAATTGGTTGGTTCGAATTTCCGATTATCATTTTGATATTGCAACATCTACGAACATTTTTTATCCTCAATCAATACATTTTCGGCACTTCCCCCAAAAATTCTGATAGGGATAAGTAACACTCGAAAAAATATTTTTTTTTCTCGGAAAAAAGTCTTTAATTTACCTTTTGGTAAAATCAACAATAACACTACAATAACATGAAAACAAGCTACTTAAGCAGTAAAGTTATGTCTAAATGTTTCTTCGTTCTAGGCGTTTTTCTTTCTCAATCATTTATTAGTTTATCTCAATGTACAGGTAACTTCATCATTGAAGATCCGGAAGATTTCCATTGGACGTATCATCCAGTTTCAGCCACTAATCCTGAAGCTTACTACAGCGGAACCATGGAGGTTGGAGATACTACGTTTACATTTAACAATGGTGAAACATTGACCACAAGAGCATATAAACAAAAGGGTTATGCTTATTCCATTCCAGGACCAACGTTAAGGATGACACCTGGAAACAAGTATGTGTTAAGTCTGCACAACTTACTTCCTTATGAGGCTAAGTCCATGCAAATGAATGTATACAAAGACCCAAATGTAGTCAATCTGCATACGCATGGTCTGCATATCTCAGGGGAGTCCCCTGGAGATGATGTTCACCGTTCCTTTGAAGGAGGAAGAGGTGGAGACTTTGTATATGATATTCCTGCCGACCACATGGGAGGTACATTTTGGTATCATGCGCACCACCACGGCGCGACGACTCTTCAAGTTTCTGGGGGAATGATGGGAATGATCGTTATTGATGACGCGAATGACAATATCCCAGCACCTGTCGCTGCGATGGAAGAAAAAGTATTACAAATGGCAATGATTGATCCTTCTGTAGCAGGTCTTGGAGGAGATCAGATTATTGGGGGTACTATGTCTGGTATGCGTTGGATTGTCAACGGAATCATTGGCGGTGAAATTTGTATGCCACCAAACACATGGCAGCACTGGAGGGTTTCTGTTGCAGATCCACATGCAATGCTTCGAGATGTAACTTTTGGTCCTGAATGTGAGGTAATGGTGCTTGCAAGAGATGGCGTTTGGAGGACTGTCGCACCATTAGACCTGGCGGACAATTCCATAAAACTTACGGGAGCATCACGAGCAGATTTTGCCATCAGAGCCAGTGCGAATTCATGGGTAAAAATGGGAAATATGACCATAGCAACGATATCTGTAAATGGCGTTGCAGACCCAAGTGTACATCCTTTCGACACGGATGGTGTTTCACAATGGTCAGCTACGAGGCCAACCTACTTACGTGACCTCAGAAATGAACCAACTGTGCACAACGAAAGCATTTCTATGGGTGCTCGTACGGTTAATGGACAAAAAATGGACATGATGAACCCTAATTTAACGCTACCGACAACGGATGTGCAAGAATGGAGCTTATCAGGTAATGTTAGACATCCATTTCACCTCCATATTTATCATGTTCAAGCGTTAGAAGATGATCGTGATTTTGAAGCTGGGGAGTATTACGATGTTGTTGCGTCACAGATGAGCGTTCGGTTTGATTTGAACTCTGCAACAACAACAACGTTCAGTGGAGCAACGGTCATGCACTGTCATATTTTGGAACATGAAGATCTTGGTGCTATGGGGTGGCTAGACGTTATTGGAGGTCAAGGCCCTCCAACATTTCCTGCAGACATGGACTCTACTGTTAGCTTTGGTGCATACTACGTTCTTGGAGGAGGTGGCGGAGGAAACCAAAATCAGGTTCCTCAGTCAGCATCAAACTTGCAGGCTACGGCAACTTCTACAAGCTCAATAGATCTCTCTTGGGCGGACAACTCATCCGATGAGGATGGGTTTCACATCGAAAGATCTGTAGATGGCACGAACTTCAACTCTATCGCTACAACGGGAGCAGATGTTGTTAGCTACACCGACAACGGGCTTTCTGCCTCAACAACGTATTATTACAGAGTAGTTGCATTTAATGCTACGGGGGATGCAAATCCATCTAATACCGCTGATGCAACGACTGAAGGGACACCAGGCCCAGGAATTACAATACATGTTGATAATATTTCTGTGACTAGACAAGCTTTGAATGGAAATAGATTTAGAGGAGTTGCTACGGTAACAGTCGTGGATGATTCTTTCCAGCCTATTTCAGGAGCAACAGTGAGTGGTTCTTTTTCAGGGCCAAATTCAACATCAACCTCTGGAACCACAGATCAAAATGGAGAGGTAACGATGAATTCTCAAGGAACAAAAAACCCAAATGGTGATTGGTGTTATGAAGTAACTAATGTTCAGGCAACAGGAGCGACATATGATGCGAGCAGTAATGTTATGACAACAGGTTGTGAAGGTGGCTCAGGGGCAAAGATTTTCTCTGGTGAGAGTGTGTTGAATGGAGATAAACTGGCATTGGAGGTGTATCCAAACCCAACCGATGACTTTGCTAATATTGCATTTCATGTGGAAGAAGCATCAGATGTTGAGCTTAAAGTTCTTGACATGTTAGGCGCTGAGGTGAGTAAGATCGTTAACCTGAAACTGGAAGCAGGGAACTATATTTTCAAATGGGATGACCAAGTGAAAAGAGGGACTTATCTGGTTGAATTAACAATTAAAAAGAATCGTTCGATAAAAAGACTAGTGGTCATAAAATAAAAACGATTTACTAAAGACAAAATTAGTCTAGTTTAGTTCGGAGGTCATCAATTTTATGGTGACCTCTTTTTTTTATCCCTTTTGCAAAGTCCAGGTGAAAAGCATCAATGAAATATAACTTCGACCATTATGGTTACGAGTATTTCAAATCCCTCAGTTTTGGTCGATGCAGGCCATGGAGCTTGGAATGGTGAAGTAAATGGAAAAGGAATATTCGATTTATCTTTTGACTTTCTAGTTGAGAGGCAAAACCTTAATCTTGAATAAAAATACAATCCTCAACAACGGTTATAGTGCACAGTACGCTTCGGGATGCTACACCACCAATCAGAAACCGTTACTCAATTACAAATTTTCGTTCAGACGATCCATCTGAGTACATGTAAATAAGTACTTTATTTAGCTCGAATTCGACTTCTTGACCAAGTAAATTAACAATTCTAATGAGTTGTTTGCTTTCATTTGTTTCGAGTGAAGGCGCACTTAAAGGCGATTGCACAGGAATGAGCACTGCATTAATTACTTGGATCATTCCATTATCCTCGGCTATTTGATAGCCATATGGCAATTGTGCATCGTAAGGATATCCATTGACGCCGTTGTATTCATAGCCATAAACACGAATATCGGATTCCAAAACTTGAGCATTATTGTCTAAAGTAATATTTTGACAATCGTTTTCGATTGTTAAGAATGAAGTCCAAGTACTGTAATCATTGGGATTGGCATACTCCCCATTCGCCATGGGCAGTTCAACTTGTGAGTACGGACAGGACAAGTTTAGTGCGTAAGGCCCTCCGAACGACACATGGTATAATAATATTTCGGATAGCTCGCCCACAGTAAAGTTTTCGATGTTTATTCCAGAGTTTAAGAAAGCATCGTTAGTAGGATAAAAGATCGTGTA
>JALRKF010000035.1 GCA_023254905.1 Crocinitomicaceae bacterium
GCGTTGAATGCGCGCGATGCCCACATGCGCGGCGCGCAGATCTTAACGCGCACCAAAGTTATCTCTGCCGAGGTTAAAGCTCTCAATACAAAAGATAGAATGCAGCCATGGATTGGTATTCTGTTAATCGTAGCCCTGTCAGGAGGATATTTTATGGGTGGCTCATATGTTGATACCCTTTGGGGAGAAGTATCAGGAATGTGGTCAGATTCAGGGGGAGCTGAGCAGAGTGATGCAGGAATTGAGGTAGTTAACGATGCAGTTGTGGAAGTGGAAGTTCTTCCAGAAGAGGCCATGGAGAGTGATGGTATGGATGAAATGTGGGGAGATGGTATGGAAGGTATGGAAGACATGGACATGTATGATATGGACATGGAAGACATAGACATGTATGATATGGACATGGAGGACATAGACATGTATGATATGGACGATTACGATTCATAAGTTTATTCTTAAACATTGTAGCTATTAAAATAATGCCTCCTTGCGAGGCATTATTTTTTTCTGCGCATTGATAATTTTGTCTGCTAAAAAAGAAGTAGAATGCATATTAAATATTGCATACATTTGTTTTCATGCTTGTGAAACCTATATTCTTTGCAGTTTTTATTCTATTCCTGAGTGGTGCATGTTTCGGCACTACTTACTATGTGTCTAGTCAAGGGAATGATTTGAACACTGGCATCACTTTGGTAGATCCTTTCAGAACAATAGCGCATCTCAATACGCTATCTTTTAATCCAGGCGACTCCATTCTTTTTAGAAGCGGTGATCGCTTTCAAGGGGAGCTGGTAATTAACAACTCTGGTAATAATTCAAATGCGATATACATTGGTGCCTATGGAACAGGTGACATGCCAGAGTTAATAGGAGGAGATACATTATTCAATTGGAACAACTTCGAAGGCCCGATATATCGAACGCATTTTGGAGCAACTATAAAATTACTTACTGTTAATAGCGAACAGCAAATGCTTGCTAGGCATCCCAACGAAGAGTGGTTCGCTCTAAATATAGGAGCTCTAAACACGGACTTGCAAGATTTAAATAGAATTGGAGATCCAGATTGGTCTGGTGCCACCTTATTGGTGATGAATAATGATTGGAGTTTAAATCCTTATTCTGTGCAGAGTTTTAATTCTGGAACTGGAGATTTTGTAGTTGCAAATGGTGTTACGGCGAATTCATCCTCGGATGTAGAATATTGTATTGTAGATCATCTTGAGGCATTGGATAGCCCAGGTGAATGGTACCAGGATCCGCTAACAGATAGCATCTATTTATGGACTTTCGATGGCCAGGATCCCTCCTTACATGATGTTTTGGCATCAACAAGAGAAAATGGTATCTACATTTTAGGAAATTATGTAAAGGTCGAGGGACTAAAAATCAATTGTTTTGGACATTCGGGCATAAGATTTGACAATAGGCATCATATCGAGATAACTTCAAATGACATTAGGAATGTTAAAAGACACGGTATCTACTCACTTTTTGGTCACACAAATAAGATCTTGAACAATACTATTCGGAATGTTGGTCATTTTGGAATAGTGGGTTACGATACTCCGAATAGTAAAATTCACGAAAATCGTCTGATGAATGTAGGATTGTATAATAATATCAGTGAGTTAGGTTTGCAAACTTCAAAGGGATCTGGAATAAGGTTTAGTGGTGATTCATTGGTAATAGAAAACAATAAACTTGAAAATATTGGCTACAATGGTATTCACTTTAAAGGTGTAGGTTGTGCTATTCAGAGTAATGTCATCAAATACTTCAGCAAAACTACATGGGATAGTGGTGCTATTTATTGTTGGAATCAACATTTTGATTCTCTAGGCTCTTCTGGAACATGGATAAAAAACAATATTATAATAGGTGGCATGGACAGTACGAATGTTCGATTTCCTGATAATCGCAAAGCATTCGGAATATATACAGATGATCGAATTCACAACGTAGAAGTGAGAGATAATTTCGTAGCGCAGACATTTGTTGGTATCTTTTTGCATAACAATCGATTTGTTACCGCTCATGGAAATGAACTTTACAACAATTGGGATAATGATATTCGATTAACCACCGACGCGATTGTTTCAGAAGGAGATATGTACGGTAATATCGTGGAGCAGAATAGATTGTTTAGAACGGATACAATTAGAAATAATCTAGGTGTTAGATGTCGATGGAGTACTTATGATTTGGGAGATTATGATAGTAATTATTTTTATCAACCATATTACGATTCTTCGGTTAATTTCTCTTATCGCCCCGATGACGTAAATGAGGAGTTCTATAATTATTCTTTGAATGATTGGTCTCTATTTTCGGGGAACGATTTAAATTCAGTTTCAGCACCCTTTCAATGGCCTCAGAACATGGATTATTCCATGTTTGTGGTAAACGAAACGGATTCTATCCGCAACATTCCATTAAATGGTAATTGGATTGGATTTGATAGTGTGTTGTACTCAGGAAATATTTTACTTGATCCATTTAATGGAAAGGTAATCTGGATGGCGGAAGATTGTAACAATCAGATCGGGGGTACCGCATTTATCGATTCGTGCGATATTTGTTCAGGCGGAGGAACGGGAATTACTCCAATTTTAAATGTCTCCTTGTGTGACTTAAAAGCGCTTGATATTGAAGAGTTAAGTTTAAAAGTTTACCCTAATCCTGCTGCAGAAGATATAATTTTGTCAATAGGTGATGCACTCATTGGAAGTCGATTTACTGTACTCGATCAGATGGGAAGAATCCTTTCTCAAAGGTTTTTTGTGGAGAGAGAGAATTTACTGGATATATCTAATTATGATAAAGGAATTTATTTTATTCAGACAGATCTAAAAAGTAATCATGTCAAGATTATTAAGTTTTAAAGAGCTTCTATTTTAGTTCAAGTTTTTCGAGTTCCTTCACGAGTAATAATCTATCAATAGGTTTTATTAAGCATGCATTCATTCCAGCTTTATTACTTTTCAGAGCCGTTCCATCAACTACGTTTGCAGTTAAACCAATAATTGGAGTTGACTTACATAGCTTTTTCCTTATTGTTTCTGTTGCCTCAAAACCATCCATCACAGGCATCTGAAAATCCATAAAAATGACGTCATAATCTTTTTCTTTTACTGCTTCTACTGCATCAAAACCATTTTCTACTTCATCGCATGTACCTCCCCAGTTACTTAATAATTGATTTATGAGCATCCTATTAAATGGATTATCGTCCACAATTAGGATATTTTGCTTTTCCAAATTGTAAGTATCGTTTTTATCTTTTCTAATAGTCTCCTTGTTCGCTTTACTCAACTCTACAGTAAAATGAACCCTTGTTCCTATTCCGTATTCACTTTCAATAAATAGTTTACTATTCATTTGATCTAACAGATCTTTTACTATTGTGAGTCCTAAACCGGTTCCCCCGGAATGATTCGATACTTGTTTAAAAGGTTCGAGAACATCTTTTATGTATTCTTTTTTAATTCCAATGCCAGTATCAGCAATCGAAAATTTAATGACTTGATTTTTTGTTGATTCTTCAATTAATTGAACATTAATTTCAATTTCACCCTTTTCGGTGAATTTAATGGAGTTATTTATGAGGTTAGTAAATATTTGACCAAATCTAACTTTATCTAACAACAATGTTGAGTTTATATTTTGACCAAAATTCAAATTAATTCTAGTACCCCTTTTTTCAGCATTTGGTTCCAAAGGATCAATTTTACTCTTGATCAGTTCTTGCAGGTCCGTTGCGGATGGCACGAAGCTGAACTGATCAGAGTTTATTTTGGTCAAGTCAAGAATATTATTTATTATCGATAACAAGTCTAATGACTGATCATGTATTATAGTCAATCTTGATTTATCCTCATTGGAAGTAGTAGAGTTCAACGCTAATTCTGTAAAACCAATGATAGAATTTAAAGGAGTTCTCATCTCATGACTCATCTTTGCAAGAAAGCTATCCTTGATCTTCATAGCATCCTCCAGTTCACTGATTAAATTTTTAAGTTTTACCTGATTTTGTATTTCTTGCTCATGCATACTCTCTAATTCCTCTCCAAGAATATTGATAGAGTAACCAAGCGCGCCGATATTTTCATTTTCTTCATCGATAGTCACTTTTCTTGAAAAATCAGCTTGAGCGTAACCAAATAAAATTTGTTGTAATTCATCAATTTTGTTCTGGATTTCATTGAAACTTTGGGCGCTTCTTTTGGTATTAAAAAGCGTATAAAGATCGTCGAGGATGCTCTCATTTTCATCGAAAATATCCATTAATTCAGATTCTTCGAATGACTTGCAAGAGAGTAAAAAACGAATGACAGGAATAGCTGCTTTGATATCTTTTTTTGACGGTTTCATTGCTAAAAATCATTTTCACACCACAAATGCGCTTCTTTGGAGTCAGTGAACATTTTGGTTGGTACATCTACCTTTCTTAAGTTGATAAAAAAGTTGGCCATTACTTTACTTATCGGCGATCTAACAATGAACGCAAATTTCAACACCAAGTTTTGACTTTCTGAGGAACTGTAAAAGTCTCTTGTTTCCTTGTCCAAGGGACTACCTAGTCGGAGGTCACATATCATAAAAACTTTACTAAAATCATTTGAAGACGTATAATGATTGCATCTCGATACTTGTTGGCGAGCATCATCGATAGTATGTTTACAATTGGGTTTGCAATAGATGTATTGAATTTCATCTATGAACCAATAAAATGTCGACTTTGTTTCAAATATTTCAGCTCCAGAGGGAGGAAAGAAATCATCTGGGAATTTATCTTCTATCATAAAATCTTTGCACTTAAAAAAAGCGAAAAAAAATAGAGTTTTCAGTTACTACAAAAGTGATTAGCTATTGGTCTTGATCAATCAAAACAGGTAGAAGATAATTATTTATTTTCAATACTTATCGGGTAAATGATGAGTTTTTTTCTGAATCCTTCGATATTGAAAGGAATAATAACGAAAAGAGCGAGTTAATCATTGCGAAATTATAGAAAGGTTCGTAAATTTCGAGCGACTAAAAAAAAATCTACTATGACAACCGAATTGATGTTAAAAGAAGCACTTCAGCACAGAGCTATAAATCACCCATATCTTAAAGCGCTCCAGAATGGGGAGTTTAACAATAACCTAGAAATTTATAAAGATTTTGCACAGCAATATGGGGCATATAGCAAATGGTTTCCGCGATACTTAACAGCGGTTATATCAAAGCTAGAGAATGCAGAGCACAGAAATCATTTACTGGAGAATCTCTCCGAGGAATCGGGTCATTTGCATGATGAAGATATAGAAGCGATCAAACAAATTGGAATAGAGGAATCTTGGGTTCAAGGCATAAGTCACCCTAAGTTGTTTCAGCAATTCCAAGAATCTATCGGTTTAACAGACACATCAAATTTTGGGATTGAAGTAGAAATTTGGAGAGAATCTTTTTTGTCTCTGATTAAAGATGGGTCGGATGCTGCAGCCATTGGCGCTATTGGACTGGGAACAGAGTCAATTGTTAAGTATGTTTATAAGTATATCATTGATGGGCTCGAAAATCACACGGATCTCACACTACAGCAATACGTATTCTTTCCTTTGCATACGGAGGTAGATGATGAGCACGGTATTGTCCTTATGAATATTGCCCAAGAAATTGCTCAGAGAGATGAAACAAGTGAGCGAGAGCTGCGAAAAGGTATGTTGAAAGCACTTAATTTGCGCGCAGCTTTTTGGGATGATATGTACGAAAGAGCAAAGAAGCTTGATTCAAAATACGTACAATCTTTTTCAAACTAAGGGTTAATTGCGGACATGATGCATGAGTTGTTCAAAAAGGCTGTAAAGGGACGTCGTTTTAACGATAGTGAGGCAGAGTTCTTACAAAAGATTATTTCTGACCTTCGAGATTATTTTGAAAATAATGGGTCAAATAATTTCTCAGCAATTTCTATTGCAAGCAATGTTGCGATTGGTTTAGCTTCGAGAAGCGAAAAATCAAAGGATAAAGTAGAAGATTTTATTGGTTGGCTTGAGAATCCAAAATCTAATTTTCAATTTGATGAAGACATTGACTATCTATGCAATGTCTTCTACATGGAAATAGTATCGAAAAGAACGGAATCCATAATTGAAGGTATAAATAAAGAAAAATCACTAACGCTTTCAGACAGACCAGCTGACTTTGTAGCCTCTCTTGACGAGGATGGCAAGGAAAGAATTTATGAAAATGTTATTCATGATTTGGATATAGATTTTACAGTTGATAGACTTAATTTTCCCTGTGAGGTGCTCGATCCAAGAGTAGTTAGTATAAAACCTGGTAAAGGAAATGAAATGCACAGGCATGCGCATGAAACTATTTTTGTTTTTCTCGAAGGAAATGGTAAAGTTATCGTAGATAATATTGAAAATGAAGTGAAATCAGGTTCTTTTGCTTACATTCCGCGTTGGTCAGTGCATCAAACAATAAATACTGGAGAAAAAGATTTAAAATTTCTTGCTGTAGCCGATTTTGGATTAACTGGTAAGAGCTTTGTCGGTAATTATCATCGCACAGCGCGTCTGAAAGAAGCTTAAAAAAAGTTTATTTCAATTAGATATTAATCCAGGTACGAACCAATGTTCGTTTCTTACTGACCTCCTCATAATCTGTATATTCTGTTCTACTATGGCAGATAAAGTTATTATTAATGAATAATATATCTCCTCGCTTCATAAAATAGGTTAATTGATTTTCCTTGTGGTGAAAAAAATCATCGATTGCGTCCATTGCAGAAATCAAATTTTCAGAGATCTCC
The DNA here is from genome assembly GCA_023254905.1 of Crocinitomicaceae bacterium. Classification (GTDB taxonomy): domain Bacteria; phylum Bacteroidota; class Bacteroidia; order Flavobacteriales_D; family Crocinitomicaceae; genus UBA4466. The sequence goes on from JALRKF010000035.1 coordinate 6,812, forward strand.
ATGTTACATCTCTTATGTCCACTGAGTATCCAATAACGCATGTATCGGAATTTAAAAACTCCTGTTTGATCAGAGAAGATTGGGAAGCTATTACTTTTTATTGTTTCAATATCTGTTTTGCTGCCGGGTGTTATAACATCTCGAATGATGTTTTGACAGAGTAATTCAATAAATTCTGGATGTTTTGTTTCCAGCCATTGATATAAATTAGCTGTATTCGAAATGATTGATTCCCCGCCAGTTTTGCCTGGTTGTAAGCAGAGCAGTCCAACAATATCAGGGCTATATTGAGCGGATGTACTGTCCGTATGAAACCCTGTTGATGCATTTGTCTTTGAAACTGGGACGGCCTCTTTCTTGTAGTCCAAATTTCTGTCCTTTACCTCGAAAAGTTCACCATATCTATTGTTAAGCTTGCCCAGCCCGAGCGAGATAGCATAGTAAAGTGATTTGAGTTGATCATTTGATAATTCGACATCGGAAATTTTTAAAAGTGAGAATCCTGGAGACGACTCTATGATTGGCTTGATGGTATTTGCCCACTCCATTAAGGCTTTGAAATCAGAGGACTCATTGGCATCATTAAACTGTTTGTTATCGATTTTGCCATCTTTGATAAAATTAGAACACCCGGCAGTTAACTCAACAGGAACAGAGATAGCACTTTTTTCAATTTCAGGTAAAGTTCCCCCCCAGACTAGGTCATCTAATTTTTCCGGACTTATCATTTATACTTTTTGGATTTTGAAGGCCATGTGTAATGGTAAATCTTCAAGAGGTCCAAAGAAATCCTCATCAAACTTAATGTGTTCTTTGGTGATGTGTAATTCGTGCACTTCAGGAAGTGTAGTAAAGTTTGCGCTTTTCAGGCAAGTGAAATAATCCTGAACAGTTTTGTGAATACATTGAACGTTGACTGCGATGCCATCTCGACGCCAAATTTCTCCTGGGAATAACTTATTCCTCCCTGAGAAGTAACCACCCTTAACGTCAAAGTAAAAAGGATACTTATCCTTTTTCAGATAGGCCAATAGTGGATGAGGAACTGAAAAAATAAATCGTCCACCTGGTTTAAGAAGTTCAAAAACTTTTTCCATTACCATCTGAGTTTCTTCAACATTGAGATAATTGAATAAAAACATAGCAAGGATCAGATCATATTCCTCTCGTTGCTCAACTTTGAAGTCTAAAATATTACTTGTTCGGTAAGTTGAATGTCGAATATTTTCATCTTCCTGAATGCGTATTGCATTTGAGATCATCTTATCAGAAATATCTATTCCATCAACATGTTTAGCCCCTCGCTTTAGCATTTGTCTTCCTACATAACCCTCTCCGCATCCGACATCGAGAATATTGAGACCTTGCAGTGGTTCACACATATCCAATACAAATGGACGAGCAGAAAAATCTGAAAGCAAAATCGGCTCATTGCGGCTCCAATCATCTGCTTGGTTGTTGTATAATAGTTTTGGGTCTTTTTCCGCTTTCATGTTACTTTTTTTGTCGATCAAATCTAGTTCGATTTCAAAGCTAAGCTAATGTATAAATCTGAATTCATAACTATCAGATTTTTATTGTTTGATTAATCTCAACAAAGTGCGCTGGTCTTTACCATCAGTTAATTCAATCCAATATATTCCTGCTGGTTGATTCAGCTTATATTTAATAAAATCAACGTTCTTGTGTTTTTTGCTTTCTAAAAGCATTCCAGAAGCATCCATAATTTTGAGCCTAACATTTTCTATTGATGAATTAAATTCAACAAAGAAAACTCCGTCTGTAGGATTTGGATAAATGTTGAAATCAGTAGTAAAGGTATTCTCGATAATATTGGTCATCATAACTGTCAAACAAGCCGAGGTGTCAACACATCCATTTTCTGTTAGCTCCAAAGCATAAATTCCGCTGATCACAGGTAAATAAGTAGCATTAGTTGCTCCCTGAATAGGCTCGTATTCATTATCACAGTCTAACCATTGAAAAGCATCTGCAACTGTAAAATCTGTATATAGTGTGTCTCCACTGTTATAAACGGAATTGTCAATATTAACAACTCTAATATTGTTGTATGTGAGACTATCTTCTCCATTAATTGACAAATCATAAACCACGTAACTAGTATCCGAATACAAGGCTATTTGAGTGCCATCCGGAAATAAATACTCAATACCACTGCAAACAGTGTCATAGGTTATCATCATTGAAGTAGGGGAGTCTCTAAACCCGAGTAATTTGAGGCCAGTAGTTTCTCCGTCATAGGCCATTTGAGATAGGTAATAGGGATCAGAGGAAATGTAGTCGATGCTATCGGCTGATCTCAATATAAATACAGGATAACTGTTTAAATAAGGTTTTGTTTTGAACTGCTCTCCCAGCTGATAATTATTTGGTGTTGCGGAAATTAATTGGTTGTTAGATTCAAATAAATAGTAAATAGAATCTACATCATACTTCATCGGGGTGTAGGCCGTATCAAGACAATTATTGATTAGATCGTAATTTACAATTGAATTCTTACAGGAGTCTACATTGGCTCCGAGCACATAGAAATATCTGAAGCTCATCGATCTACCAAATCCCAATTGTCCATTTGATGGAAAACGGATCATTTCGAAAACATGATAATCGCGGTTGTTCCAGGTCGCACTCAAGTTTCCTGCATCGCCATATCTGAAAACGTTATTATTAGTATTCGTTGTTTTTGGATGCGCCATCGCAAGGGCAGGGGAGTTACCTGTACTATCAGATGACCAAGCGACCCATCCACCAGTATTTACCGTTTGCACTACGGGTGTTTGGCCATAAAGACCTGTCGTTAAATTATAGTTATTTGTTGGTGTTGAGATGAAAAAGTGATCAAGGTTTGAATTACGTACTCCGCCCCAAGGCATATTTAGAAAACTAATATTGTCGTTACCGAAATTATATATCATATTATCAACTTGGATTATGCCAGCTCCTTTGTTTGTATAGGTTGTGTAGTAAAGTAAATGAGATTTATGATTAATATTCAGTAAATCCTCCGTATGTGCCTGCTGACCCCAGTTTACAGTTGTGAAAGACATATTAGTCGAATCGTAATAACTCGCAATTAAAGGAGAGTAAAACGGTTTATTTTGAGAGGGTGTTTTCAGATATACTCCGGCTTGGTGAATAAAGTAAGAGGAATCTGGTGTGTTATTTAAAGCTCCATCTACAGCGACCATTTGCCAGACTTCATCTACCCAAGGTGCATAAGAGGTGCCTCCGCCATAGCTCGGCTGAACCCAGTTAATTGGTCTCCATTGTGGAGGGACAGATTCACCAAATATCCCTCGAAAAGAATAAAGCTGCCCTCCCTTTCCTATGCGAATACTGTACGATTGGCTCGTATCTTGTGAGTTTATGTAAGATAATTGAGCGTTAAAAACTACATTCTCAGGAAAGCTATCTACTGCCCAAATTGAAGGAGAGACGGAATATGTTTTTTTAAATTCAAATCCATTGGAATCAATGTTGCTGAGGTTACTGTTGAACCAATTGGAGCACAACAAACTATCTTTATTTTGTGCATTGGTAACAAACACAAAAAGGTTTAATGCTAAGAATGAAATTAATGTGTGATATCTCATAATTTAAATATATCTAATCAACTCCAGAAATTGTTTCAGTTTTCATTCTTTCTATTTGTTTCATTGGAATAAATACTACAAATAAAATCCACAGTTGCAAAAATGAAACGTCGACAAGAATAGTAGTGATTAAATGAAAAATAACCCCAATCACGATCAAATAGTAATCAAACCGACGTGTAAAAAATGCTAAGATGAATGATGCTTCCATGGATACTCCCAGAATCAAAGCAATATCAGCGAGTAAAGGGTAATTTGACAAATTAAACATTGCTGTCTCCAGAAAATTCATTTTATAATCATCAATCGCTAATCGATCAACATAATTATGCTCAATTAACCATCGCATTTGACCTGAATTAAAAACGGATCCTCGAAATATTTTCCAGATTGCAGCAGATGCGTAGATAAATGCAACAAAATATCTCAAACCAGTAAAAGCCAATGAAAAGGTTTTGAGCGACTTGAAACAAAACGGAACTATCAACAAGGATAGTGTAATTATATTGTGATAATGCCAACATTGATAGGAGTTCAGCAAAACGCAATAAACCAAAAAGAATATTCCAGTAAGTAATGGTAAAACAATGCGTTTTGGAAAGAATGCAGTAAGCAGGCAGAGTGCGCTTAGCGTGATATCAAAAGTTAGTGCTACAGGATAATTTGATCTTGTTAATTCACCAATGCCAGTTAAATGAATAATCCAATAAGTCAAATCTAAATCCAATCGCAATAAAACAGGTGATTCCAATTGACTTAACATTAAATCAGCCCACCATTGATAGGAAATCACAAAGAACAACCAAACAAACACCAATCTAGTTAGTCGAATACGTGAAATATCGTTGTAAAAAGGGATCATTTAAAATTTAGTTTTGCCACAGGTTTCTCGAGAATTTTCTCAACGGTCCTGTTATTTCGGAAAACCAAAACAGAGTTTCCAACTTCTAACTCCCGAACCTCTAGCTCAAAAATTCTCTCAATGTAACGTTTCAACCAATTTAAAAAGACATCTCTGTCAGATACATCATTGACAAGACGTTTTTCAATTGTAGAATAGAGAGATTTAGAGCATTTATTTTTCAAATGTTTTTTGAGAATATGTCTTGTTGATGTTTGATAAGATTTCTCTTCGAGTTGGATAAAATACATGATAGGTATTTGTATCATTTCTCGAGTTGGTCTGGAAATATTGGGTAAATCAAGATTCTCCCCATTCACCTTTACATATATTCGATCAAATTTACCAGTTGGAGATTGACGATCAGAATAATGCGCCCACAAGAAAAAAGGGGTAATCTCAATCTTTGATAACGAACACCAGATTGTCGCAAGGATGAAGAATGTAAAAAATACAAAAGCTGTTTTCGATTGTCGCCATGCCGAGCGTAGGAAGAAATTCATACGATCCATTGATTATTACGCATGTAAGATGCGAAAAATCATTCATAATTTTAGTAATCTTATCTTATCAAAACTTACTTAAAATTTAATTAGATTTTTCGAATCTATTAGATGAAGATCGTTTACAGTTATTGCAAACTTGGTTATTAGAAGATGAAAACAATTAATTACAGTGATGGGGAAGGACTTGAAATTATTCAAAGTTCACTTCGTCGAGGTGGGATTCTGTTGAATCTTAATAATGTTTTTGCAGTTGTTTCCACAGCAAGTGATTTCGGAATAGAAGCGTTGAGTAAAATAAAAAAACGCAAAGAGGGGAAATCATATGGCTCCATGGTTTCCGATCCTTTTAGATTCATTCAAGAATCACAATTGGATAGCATTGCAAAGGAGAGGTTAAGTGTTTTAGCCAATACTGGGGCATTGGAAGGTTCATTTATTCGACTTCCATGGGTCAATAATAATCAAAAGGATATTGTTATGAATGGAACACATCAAGGACTTGTATTGAGTGAACCAGTTAAAACCTTTTGTGAGCAAGTTGAATTTAGACTTGAGGATGAGTTCAAAGATATTTTTATGCCTCGATTATTGTGTTCAAGTGCAAATATTAGTGGAGACCAAAGGGGCTCGATCACGGATAGAGAGACCGCTATTAGATTTGGAATCGATAGAGAAATTGAATTATTTGTTGATTTTAATTTTGATAAAAAAGAAATCACAAAAGGCTCATTTCCAATTTTTTCATTTTCGGAATCTACCTATATCGTTGAGAGAGAGGGCCCTAACAAAGAAAAAATAGAGAGAAAATTAAAGGATTTTGGATTCTTAAATAGTGTTTAGAATGTCAATAATAGAGTCTAGACTTTCATATTTATGAATACTTAATAGATGCTTTTCTAAATCTTTTATATCCCTTTCATCGAGCATCGGACGGCAACAAGAAGAAAATTTTGCACTCAACTCATCTTCAGTCATCGGTGTTTTCCAATGTCCTGGCCAGCTATCACAACTAATCGGATCTTGCGATTCTGTTTGGATGATAACATACATTTCACCGAAATCACGAGGAATATCTGGGTCTAGCTTCAATTTTATCCTCTTTAGATAGTTTTGTATTTTGGGCGAACTAAGCCTTTCATCGGTAAAACTCTCAGAATTGACATAGCCATCAATGAGTGAAACAGCGATATTATACTGGAAGCTGAATCGTGCCTCATTGGAATCTATCGGATTTGGCCTGTCACAATAATTAAATATTGGAACTGAAACATTAATATCCCCATTTGAGTGGTTTCCCTTGTGTACTTGAAGAGCTGCTTGAATTGCAATTTGCATGGCAGTGTGCGATGGCCATTTTTTAAAGGCAAAGCCTGGATCATGAAAGCAGCTTAACTCTTCCATTCCTGTCAGTAAAACTTGGAAATTAAAATTGTCCCCCCCAAAAGCCTCTGCCCAGCCACTTCCGGTTTCAATGATGTTTTTAGATGAGGTTAACCCAAAGGAGGTTAACAAAGCTGCCTCTAATCCTCCTCGAGCGGCATTTCCACAATGTGTAGCTTTTGTCATAGTACCAATATTACCTGAAAGGCCAGATGATTTGCTTGCAGCGTAACCTATTGCCATACAACATTGCTCTTGTGTTAATCCTAATGCGATTGAAGATGCAAGAGCACTTCCAAGAGTTCCAACAGTTCCGGGAGGATGAAATCCTTTTTTTTCGAATGGGAAATGGTTTTTGTTCTCGGCGGCCTCAATGTCTGATAATTTCGCAGCAATGCGCAAGCCAGCTTCAAATTGGATGCCTGCTACAAATGCTTTAAGAAAGGTTTTACCATCAATTTTTTTTGATTGCGCAATAGCTATCAACGGAGCCAAAACAGGAGATACTGCATGTGTGGGAGGCAGAAACATAGGCTCAAAATCCATGGAGTGTATGGCACAACCATAAATAAATGCAGCATCCGGTAAATTTGAATTCTGTTGATATCCAATAATCTTTATTCCGTTCTTTGGCTGATTTGATTCTAGATATTTGGAAAGCACCTGAACAATAGGATGGTTTATTCCAGCAAGAAGTACACCAAAACCATCACGAATTAAATCTCTAGCGATTTTCGAAATTTCATCGTTTAGGCTATCAATATTGATCCCATAAGCCAGATTAACAATTTCACCCGTTACATTGGATCTTTTCTGTTTATAAGAGTTCTTTTCTTCTAACATCTCAAGAAACTTTCATACACTCTACATTCTTTGTAAATAAACTAAAAAATGCCATACTTATGTCACTTTGAGAAGATAAATAGGAAGTATTTTAATAAAAAGAATCGAGTGTATTTTTTAAATTTCTAGATGCTAATTAGATACAATTTTGAGATTAAAAAACACACTTTCTTATCCTTTTATAAGTCAGAAATTAGATCAATTCTATCTAATTCTATTTCAAAGGTTTCGTCTTTCTTGTTTGCAATAAGAATAGAAAATTGCTCTATAGAGGTCTTATTAAAATTTCGCATATTCAATTTTCTTCCCCGAAAAGAGGGGTAGAATTCATTCAGTTTTAGCTTAACGGATTGCCATTTACCGTTGGTTGAAAAAGTTTGTACATAGGAATAATAATCCGTTTTGTTGTGCTTTATTCTGAATTGATATTCCTTCCCGTCGCCTTTTAAGCGAATTTTAATTGACTTCATATCATTCACATTAACGGGCTCACTCGAGAATCTTACGGATGCGAACCCCCCATAATTTTCTGTAGAAACTTTTCCTTTGAATAATCCTGTGCCATCCGAAGTAATTGTGAATTTGGAGGTTGATATTCCACCCATAACATCGTCATTCACAATTTTCCAATCGACAGCATCAGAGCTCGAATTGAAGTCAAAAATATTTCGGGTTAATGGCTCAGAAGAATCAAAAGAGTACATAGCTATCGTTATTGCAGATAATAAGAAGATTCCGATATTTTTCATGATTTATAGTTTGTTAATTTTTTCAGCAGACCATTAAATATGAAGCCATGAAATGGGTATACAATAAACCAATAAATTCTTCCTGCAAGCCCCTTCGGTCGAAATGTTGCAGTTTGAACCAACAGACTATTCTCAATCTTGAACTCAAGCCAGGCTTCACCTGGTAATTTCATTTCTGCAAATAGAAGTAGTCTACCTTCCTCCCTATTTGCGTATAAAACACGCCAAAAGTCAAGCGCATCTCCTGGATTTAAGGTCTTTGGATTTGTTCTACCTCGGCGAAGGCCTACACCTCCTGCGAGCTTATCAAGGTAGCCACGGATTTTCCACAACCAATTTCCATAATACCAACCATTGTCTCCGCCTAACTTCCAAATACGATCTATTGTTAACTTTTTATTTTTAACCGGTAATTTGCGACAATCATTGAGAGTACCATATTCAGGAACAAGAATAAAGTCCCCAATGTCAAAGTCTATTCCACTGCTCACATAGGAATCTTTCCAACTCGAAACAATGTTGTTCTCCTGAATCCTGTCAAATGCTCTTTTTATGGCAGATTTATAACTTATGGGTTCCAAGTTGAGCAGCTTATTTATCCTATTGTCCCTGCATATTACCTCTATTTTCATACTATCAACAAGTGATGTAGCCAGCTTGTATGAGGTTGATGTCACAAAATAAAGCCAATAAGAAGAGAGGCGAGGAGTCATTACTGGAACGGTCCATATTTTTCGCTTTAAACCTCTAACTTCTGCAAATTGAAGAAGCATTTCCTTGTAAGAGAGTATATCTGGTGAGCCGATGTCAAAATTTTGGTTGAATACTTTTTCATTTAACAGACTTTTTGAGAGGATGGAGAGTACATCTGAAACTCCTATGGGTTGACATTTTGTTAAAAGCCATTTAGGAGTAATCATGACAGGTAATTTTTCTACCAAGTCTCTTATGATTTCGAAAGACGCACTTCCAGATCCAACTATTATTCCCGCTCTCAGGCATGTAAAGTTGTAGTCACCCTTGGTCAATTCATCTTCAACATTTTTTCTTGATTTGAGATGCTTTGACAACTTAGTGTTATTGGTCATTCCACTCAGGTAAATTACATGCTTTACTTTTGTTTTTTCCATTCTAGTTCTGAAATGAATTGCACATTTCAATTCTAATGCTTGATAGTCTGAAGAGCCAGACATACTATGCACTAGGTAGTATGCTGCATCAATTTCGTTCGGTATCGCATCCAGAGAATCAATTTCGGTAAGGTCTATTTCTAAGACGGTAATGTTTTTGCGAACCGATGCTGGCGGATTAAAACGGTTCTTGTCTCGAACACAACAGTACAAATAGTGACCTTGTTCGATAAGTTGAATCATCAGTCGTTTTCCTATGTATCCATTAGCTCCTGTTAACAAGACATTCATACCAGAAATATACAAATTTCTTTATTGTGTTTAACAATAATAATAATTAGTTAAACAATAATAGTTTTTGAAATTGACGCTTTCAATGTAAATTGTTCAACTGATGAATTAATTTCCGCATCGAGATTATCTGCTTTAATGTTGATTTACTGGTGGATTATTGCTAAATTTTGGCAACCATTTTATAAACTATTAAACCAATACTCGTGAGAGCTGTTATTTCGATCCTATTTTTCCTTTTTCTATTTCAAAACTCATTCGCACAAACCGTTCATCGTTGGTACCAAGACGGGAAGGTCATATTCCAATTGGAAGAGAATGAAAAAAAACCTGTTACTAATTCAGGACTAGTATTTATTGACGATTTCCCATTCATAAAAAACATTGAATCTTATTTCGGTATTGATAAAATAGTACATCTGCATCCGAATATCGCGGATCGAGAACTAAGCAGAACTTATCAAATAGAATTTTCGCAGATAAACAAAGTGACCGAGCTAATCGCATATTTAGACAAGATTGATGCGATAGAATATGCAGAGGCTAAGGAATTGCATGAGTCATTTCTCACTCCAAATGATCAATATTTCGTTAATTCTTTCAATTCCGGTCAATGGGCTCTTTTTCAGATAGAAGCTCCATTAGCTTGGGATATATCTACAGGGGCCTCTGATGTGGTTGTAGCTGTCACAGATAATGCAATAAACATAAATCATCCTGATCTGGTCAATAAAATGGTCCCAGGTTGGGATGCGGTTGACAATGATAACGATCCTTCTCCTTGTGGAGGAAACAATGGATTTCATGGATCACACGTATCTGGTATTGTCGGAGCTGAGAGTAACAATAATATAGGTATTGCATCAATTGGCTACAACGTTAGTATAATGCCTGTTAAAATAGGAGACTGTAATACGGGTTCTCTGACCAGTGGTTACGACGGTATTATTTGGGCCGCAGATAACGATGCAGATGTAATTAACATGTCTTGGGGCGGAGGAGGCTCCTCTAATTATGGCCAAAATGTATGTAATTACGCTTGGAATCTCGGTTCAATTTTAGTGGCAGCGGCTGGAAACGATGGTACTAGTCAGCAGTTTTATCCTGCGGCATACAACAATGTAATATCGGTTGCATCTACTACTTCTGGTGATTCAAAATCAAGTTTTTCTCAGTATGGCTCTTGGGTTGATATTTCTGCGCCAGGGTCGAGTATTTTGAGCACAAATGAGGGTAGTTCGTACCAGGTAACTCAAGGAACTTCAATGGCATCACCCTTAGTTGCTGGTCTCGTCGGACTCATGATCTCTCATGCGCCCTCAGCACCACAACAGGAAGTGGTAAATTGTCTTTTAAATACAGCGGATAACATTGATGCCTCAAATTCGAACTATATAGGACAGCTCGGTGCAGGAAGAATAAATGCCTACCAAGCATTATTGTGCATGAATCAATTTACATATGCTCTCGATGTTGGGATATCCTCTATTAACAATCCGGAAGGGTCTATTTGTTCTGCAAGTGTAGATCCTGAAATTACCTTAACAAATTTTGGAGGAAATACAGTGACAAGTGTCGATATTGAGTACCAGATAGATGCTGGCCCGATAAATGTATTAAACTGGACTGGAAGTTTGGCTCAAGGACAATCTACCAATATTACACTACCAACACAAACTCCGGGAGCAGGGGCTCACACATTTACAGCAACTGCGATAAATCCAAACGGGTCAACGGACCAGAATACCTCAAACAATTCAGAAACTTCAAATTTCTCAATAGTTATTAATGGGCAAATCGCCGATCTAACCGTTATTACCGATTGCTATGGATCGGAGATTACTTGGTCTGTTAATGAGGATGGATCGGGCAATACTGTTGCATCTGGAGGACCATATACGAACATAACTGGAGGAGAAACAATTACAGAAAATATTTGTTTGGCTTCTGGCTGTTATGTTTTTGTAATAAATGATTCTTATGGTGATGGACTTTACGGGTCACAATGGACTTGCACTGTAGATGGAGATTATTTTATGACCGATCAACTCGGGACAACTCTTTTTCAGATGACGGCGCCAAACGGCGATTTTGGCAGTCAAACTAGTCATAACTTTTGTATTACGTCAAACGTAGCGCTGGATGCAGGTATTAGTGATGTAAGTTTTCCTTCAGGTACGATTTGTGGTTCTTCAATTGATCCTGTTGTTCAATTAAACAACTATGGTACGTCAACGCTCACATCAGTGGATATTGTGTATGGCGTGGGAGGACCGACCCAAACTTTTTCATGGGTTGGCAGTTTAGCTCAAGGGGGAAGTGTATTAATTAATTTACCAAGTATGTCTGTTAGTAATGGAGCTTATACATTTACAGCCTTCACAAATCTACCGAATAGTGCGATTGATCTCAACACACTTAACGATCAAAGCAGTGATAATTTTAGTGTTTTTACGGGCTCTCAACCGCTCCCGTTCGACGAAGATTTCGAGTCAAATTCGTTCACAAGTAATGCCTGGACAATCACAAATCCTGATAATGGAATAACATGGGAGTTAGTTACTGTTGCGGGAAGTGCGCCTGGTGATAAAGCTGCAAAAATCGATTTTTACAATTACGGTAATGGATTTGAGCGTGATGGTATGCAAACACCTCCCTTGGATTTTTCAAATTATTCCAGTGTAAGTATGACTTTTGATCATGCATTTCGAAGATACAATACAAGCTCAGCAGATTCTCTGGTTATTTTAGTTTCTACAGACTGTGGAAATACGTTTGACAGAATTGCAGCCTATGCTGAAGATGGAACAGGGACATTAGCCACTGCATTTACAAGCACCGTGGAGTTTATCCCTGTGACAGGTGATTGGTGCACAGGGACAGTAGGGGCCAATTGCTTTACTCTTGATTTATCAGCTTACGATGGTTTACCTTCCGTTGTTGTTCGCTTTGAGAGCTTTAACAACGGCATCGCAGGTAACAATCTCTTTATCGATAATATTAACATTGATGGAACACAATTGAATAATCCACCTGTCGCAAATTACTCTGTTGGTTCGACGCTTTGCGTTGGCGAGAACATTACCTTCACAGATAATTCAACAGCTAGTCCTACTTCTTGGTCTTGGGATTTTGGCGATGGATCAGGGGTTAGCACATCTTCAAATCCTAGCTATAACTATAACATTAGCGGCACCTATACTGTAATACTTACGGTTTCCAATGCGTATGGTAGTGACACATATTCTCAGGATATTATTGTTAACGCACTTCCGAACCTTTCTGCTGTTGCGACATCCACTAATATTTGCGAAGGGGATAGCGTTGATTTAAATGCCTCTGGAGCAAATTCATATACATGGGATAATGGAGTGGGAACGGGCGCAAATGTCATAGTAGCACCTACCACTTCATCAGTTTATGAGGTTACAGGTATTGATTTGAATGGTTGTGAAAATATAGCTCAAGTTGCAATAAATGTTAACCCTAATCCTATTATCAGCCTTCTCTCTGCTCAGGATCCATCGTCTTGTCTTGCGAACGATGGTATATTGACAGTTGGTAGTCAAGGGACTGGAAATTTGAGCTGGGTCGGTCCAACATCAGGAAATACGAATGCTGTGACTTTACCATATTCAGTCAGTGCTCTAGGAGCGGGGTCTTATAATATTTCCTTCACTGATGACAATGGGTGCGTAGCACAGGATATTACTGCCTTGCTAAGCGATCCTAATTCTCCCCCTGCACCTGTCGTAAATCAAGGAAATACAATCGCCATATGTGCAGGTCAGTCGGTAAATTTAACATCTTCGTATTCATCTGGTAATACCTGGTCTACAAATGAAACTACGCAGACGATAAATGTAAATAGTATTGGAAATTATACTGTTTACTATACAGATCCTTCCGGCTGTATTTCACCGCCAGCCTCAGTTGATGTTGTGGAGAGTCCACCGTTGAATATCAGTACAAGCGGTAATATTGCCATTTGTGAAGGTGAAACAACCAATCTTGTTGCCTCGGGAGCCAGCACTTACATCTGGGATAATGGTGCAGGATCAGGTGCTAATGTCTCAGTATCACCATCGATAAGTACTAATTATACAGTGACGGGAACGGATGTTAATGGTTGTCAAGGACAAGCCCTAGTTAGTGTTGTCGTGAATACGCTACCTGTGATAACAACTAATGCGGATTTTGCAATATGCTCTGGTAGCACTGCGAATCTGACTGCTCTCGGTGGATCAACTTACGTGTGGGATAATAATGCTGGTGCAGGAGCAAATGTAATTGTAACACCGACACAAACGACGACATATGTTGTGATAGGAACAGACTTTAATGGTTGCGTAGGGTCAGATACGGTAATAGTGACAGTGAACTCAAATCCAACTGTATCCATTACACCTTCAGAACTTGATACACTTTGTGGGAATAGTGCGGATCCAATCACATTATCGGGGACACCTACTGGTGGTACATTTTCCGGTCCTGGAGTTATTGGAGACGTTTTCAATCCTGGTGTTGTAGGAGAAGGTTCATTCATTATCAATTACACCTATTCCGATGCAAATGGATGTTCTGGAGTAACAAGCATCGAAGCCGTTGTTGTTGATTGTTCATCTTTAAAAGAGAGTCATTTTAACGCTATTATTTTGTCACCAAATCCAAATCTTGGAGAATTTAAAGTGTCGGGATTGTTAATAAACTCAGAATACTTAATACTTGATTCACGAGGTAGATTGGTATCTCGCGGTTTAGTTGATAGTTCGGAACAAATCACCATACGAGATCAATTGGAAATGGGTATGTATTATTTCCGAGGAATTGCGTCAAATGAACAGAGTAGCGTAATTCGATTTGTTGTAAATAAATAACTATTCAGAAATTACCATGCTTTAAAGGAAATTTGAACCTCTGCTGTGTAGGGGTGGAAGATCAAACAAGTTGTTAGGTTGCACCTAATAATGAGAATCAAATTTCAGAGATATTTGATTTTGATATCAATTAATCAATTTTTTCACCGTGCTGACTGATATCTAATCCTCTAATTTCCTGATCTGGCCTAACTCGGATTTTCAATATTACATCAACGACCTTGAAAAGGAGAAGTGAGCCGAAGAAACAAAAAACAGCACAAATCATAAGTGCGAGCAGGTGATAAAAGAATGTTTCATATACACCATTCACAAGACCAACCTTTGACGCAAAAACACCGGTAAGAATCATTCCAGAAATCCCTCCGATCCCATGGCTTGGGAATACATCTAGAGTATCATCAAGCTCACTCTTTCTCATTTTTCTGATCGCCCAATTTGATATAAGGGAAGAAATAAATCCAATAAATATGGCTTGTCCTATTGTAACAAATCCCGCAGCGGGTGTTATTGCAACGAGTCCAACGACTGCTCCAATACATGCCCCGACAGCAGACATTTTTCTTCCATGCATACGTTCGTAAAATATCCAAGTAACCATTGCTGTAGCAGAAGCCAGATTTGTATTGGAGAAAGCAGCAACAGCATCTTCATTTGCTCCTAGAGCGGACCCTGAATTGAATCCAAACCAACCAAACCATAATAATCCCGTACCCAGTATTATGAAAGGGACATTGGCATGTTCTTCTCCTTCCATTTTTCTTTTACCTAGGTATAAAGTGCCTGCTAGTGCTGCGAATCCTGCTGACATGTGCACAACGGTTCCACCGGCAAAATCGAGAACACCCCAATTTCGGAAGATTCCTTCAGGATGCCATGTCATGTGTGCAAGAGGGCAATAAATAAATATGCTGAATAGCACCATAAAGAGGATATAGCTCCTAAATCGAACTCTACCAGCAAAACTTCCTGTGATTAGTGCGGGTGTGATAATTGCAAATTTCAATTGGAAAAGAGCGAATAGTAAAAAGGGTATAGTCTCTGAAAATTCTGGATTTGGATCTAAACCAACATCATTAAAATTTAAATAAGTAAGCGGATTTCCAATTATACCTCCGATGCTTTCTCCAAAAGCCAAGCTAAAACCAATGACAACCCACAGGACACTAATAACACCGAGAGCAACAAAGCTCTGGAGCATTGTGGAAATAACATTTTTCTTGTCAATCATTCCGCCATAGAAAAATGAAAGTCCAGGAGTCATTAGTAAAACGAAAGCACTTGCAACGAGCATCCAAGCGGTATCACCCGTGTCAATGCTATTCTTTAATTCATTGTACTCATTTGATCCAAAAAGAACAAAAATCACCAGGACGAATAAAACGATGAAATTTATCTTTTTACCCATTTTTAAAACTGATAGGTGATTGCATTTATATTCATTCCAGCACCAACGGATGCAATAATTACGACATCACCTTTTTTCACCTCATGATCATCTAAATTCTTTTCGATTACAAGATCAATAAGGGTCGGGATGGTTGCCACAGAGCTATTACCTAAGTGTTTAATGCTCATTGGCATAATATCTTTTGGTACATCCGTTATACCATAAAGATTATAGAACCTTTCAACGATTGCATCATCCATTTTTTCATTTGCTTGATGTAAGAAGATTTTTTTTACGTCGTAAATAGACTTACCTGATTTATCTAGGGTCTCTTTCATTCCAAGAGGAACATTACTCAAAGCATATTCGTAAATCTTCCGTCCCTTCATCTTAATATATTTGGTCTGTTCATTTCCTGACCTATACGATTCCCCACAATAAAGATAGTCGGCCTCTTCAATTGCATGGGTTACAGAAGAATAGGAGAGTATTCCCTCTTCAATTGAGGAGGTCTCTTTAGAACTTAAAATACAAGCACCAGCTCCATCTGCAAATATCATTGAATCACGATCGTGGGGGTCTAGAACACGCGAAAGAGTCTCACATCCAATTACGAGAACATTCGTTGCCATACCTGATTTAATAAAGCTATCCGCCTGTATCACTCCTTGTACCCATCCAGGACAACCGAAAATTAGGTCATACGCAACTGCACGCGGATTATGGATATTTAAACTTTGCTTGATCTTTGAAGCAAGACTTGGCATAATAACTGATTGAACGTCACCATGATTAACATTTCCAAAATTGTGAGCGACAATAATATGATCTATTGCTTCCTTATCAATACCACTTTTTTTTATTGCGAGCTCAGCAGCTTTTGCACCAAGATCGGAGGTAAGTTCGTGATTTGAGGCGTATCTTCGGTTTTGGATTCCGGTAATTTTTTCAAATTTACGTGTAATCAATTCAGGGCTTCCAGCTAGTATTTCTTTGTTTTCATCGTAAAAAGTGTTCACATGAAAATCTTCATTCTTTTTGATTGCTTCCGGTATGTAAGAGCCGAAACCTCTGAAATAACTTATGCCCATCTTACTTATTGTATTAAATACAATATCAAATCTAACTTGTTTCGAGCAAACATCAAAATTTAATTTTCAACGCTTTACACAAAAACCAGAATTTTTCGATTTTTATAATTATTGAGCCTTCGAGAAGTGATTAGAGAACATTAACTCGGACTGCTACCCATCCTTTTGGGCCTTTTTCCTTCTCAAAGGTTACTTTCTTTCCTTGAGTTGGTTCTCCATTGATATTGCTGTGGTGAACAAAAATATTTTCATCGTCAGGACTTTTGATGAATCCATACCCTTTGGAGTCGTCGAAATAAATTATCGAACCCTCTAATATCGGATCAATTTCTTCTTTTTCTCTTTTTGGAACGCCTAACTCGATATTTTTAGCCTTGACCTCTTTCTTTTTGGTTGGATCTGGCGGAGTATCTCTAATCACGCCATTTTCATCAACATAGGCCATCATGTCCTCGAGATTCCCAGAGCTTTCACTGTCTTTTTTTGCTTCTCGTTTGAGTTCTTTTTCTTTACGCTTCAGTGCTTTCTTCTTTTCTCTTTCTTTCTTACTGTAAGTATCCGCCATACATGGTTAATTAAACTTTTTTACGAAATCCGAGAAATGAGAAGGTGTTGGAGTATAATCTCCGGTTTCAAAATCAGCCCTTGAATTTTTTAGTCTGCACAAATGTAATGCATAAATACGACAAATGGTATTCGCTTCTCCATTGAAGTACTTCGCATCATTCATGTACGACGTTCCATTGATTAATCCAAAAGAATCATCCTTGCTGAATAACTTGGTCTCAAAAGACCTCACTGTGTAATTTGAAAGTTGTTTCTATCTAAGTAGAGTAGAAAGTTTTTAAGACTTACCTGCGACAACCTATGCTCCTCTCTCATGTATTGAATATATTTTTCAAAAACAGCCTTATTTGAGTCCTTTTTACGGTAATTTGGAACTACATAGTGGCTGTCTTTTGTTTGTCTCAATTCATTTAAAGTTCTTCTTTTCATAATAACATTTTTAGTAATAGTAAATAATACAATAAGTAAATATAGAACTTTTTTTCTATTTAAAAATGTACTGTTTCAATTTTTTGAGAATTACTTTTTCGCGATCAAACATGTATACAATCGCTAATAGTAAAATCCTAATAATTAATGATTAGAATAATTATTGTATATTTGACTACAACCTTATTGTATAACTTACTATTACTAACGTGAAATGAAGGCTCATTGTTTAGCATTTTATTTACTTCTCTGCACCTCCGTATTGAGTCAAGCTCCGTCGACAGCTGATGGAAGTTCTTCGAATGCTGGTTGTCAATCTAGCCCGCAGAGTGGATCTCAACCACAGCCTAATTTTTTTGATCAAGGAGATGGTGGAGGACCAGGTTGCTCAGGTAACGGATGGGTTCTGGAAACGGCGCAGCAATCAACAGGTACAAACAGTACTGCAAATAACACGGACGATGCTGATTGTCTTTTATTTGTAGACGATAATTCTTGTGATTTTTTCGTTTGGAATACACCCGTTCCGATAAATGCAGCTTTCTGTGTTTCTTTTACAATACAGATGGCAGGTCCTACTTCTGACGACGGTGGATTGGCGTTTACTATGTTTAGCACCGGAGGGAGTGGTACTGGATTTGATGCGGTATATGGAAATGGTGATGACTTTCCTTGTTCAAGTCAATTAAATGGTTGCAATTCGGGTGGTGGTTCTGCTGTAGACGGCAACTTAGGTTACACACCTATATTTACAGATGCCGAAACAGGTGGCTCCGGAGCGTTAACGGTTGAGTTCGATGTTGATGATAATACTTCTGAGGGGATTCCTTCAGATGCTGATTTTAGTGGATGTGCTTCCGGACACATATCTATACACGAAGATGGTTGTAATATCAACTACCTTGCTGGAGAATGTGCGCCCAACATGAACGATGGGAATCCCCATCAAATTCAAATTTGTTGGGATCCGAATTGTGGAGATAATGGTCTCCTTACTGTCTCTATGGATGGTGTAGATGTCACTGCATTGAATGAGGATATAACAAGTTATTTTTTAGAAGGTTGGGGTGTATCCGGTTCTACTAATGAAGTTTATTTTGCCTTCACTGGCGGATATCAAGGAAACTTCGGGGATAATGATGGGTCTACATCCTACGTTTGTGATATTTGTATGAGCTATCCTTCTTCTCCTGTGTGTGCAGTGCCCGCAGTTGCAACTAGTGCCCTTTCTGAAAATTGTGGAATATCCTTACCTGTAGAATTGTCTTTATTCAACGGAATTTTGCGGAATAGATCTATTGACCTAGATTGGATTACTCAATCTGAGTTCCAAAATGCATATTTTGATATAGAGAGATCTTACGATGGATCAAATTGGCAACAAATTTATTCGCTACCAGGAAATGGAACAACGAATCAAGTAAGCAAGTACAATTACTCCGATATAGAATTTGATCCAACACAGAAATTAGTTTATTATCGACTTAAGCAATTTGATTACGATGGTAAATCTGCGAATTCAGAGATAATCAGCGTGAAACTAGATGCTCTAAAAGAGGAATTAGTAGTTTATCCTAATCCAGCTCGTAATCACCTCAATATTCATCAAGAGGATATATCTTCTCAAACTTTGGAGCTTTATAATGTTCTTGGAACATTGATCTTGGATAAAAATTCTTCATGCGTAAACTACTTGAGTAATTCGCATTTATTGATCGATGTTAAGGATCTCAATTCAGGAACATACCTTCTTAAGGTAGGGGATGAGAGGGGAGTAATACGTATTGATTGATTCTTGAATTTAGAAATATATTTGACTAAAAGAAAGAGGAGCATTTGCTCCTCTTTCTTTTTTTAATGAAACCGGGTCCTTACCTAATTTTACAAAAGCTAGTGTAACCAAACTACAGTTACTATGAATATAACAAGTCAATATTTACCGACCCGGCAAGGTCTTTCGTTTTACGCATGTGTCTAATGAGTTCAATAATTTTATTCGAATAGCCCCACTCGTTATCATACCAAGAAACAATCTTAAAGAATCTATCGTTCATTGCTATGCCTGCACTTGCATCAAAAATCGATGTTCTTGGATCTCCAATAAAATCATTTGAAACTACGGCTTTATCCGTGTATCCTAACACTCCTTTCAGTTCTCCATTGGCAGCCTTTTGCATTACCCTTTTGATCTCATCATAAGAGGTGCTTTTCATCAAGTTAACCGTCAGGTCAACCACAGATACGTTCGGAGTTGGAACACGAAATGCCATTCCTGTTAATTTACCATCTAATTCAGGTATTACTCTTCCTACAGCTTTTGCAGCGCCGGTTGACGATGGAATGATATTTTGACCCGAACCTCTACCTAGTCTCCAATTTTTGCTAGACGGACTATCTACAGTACTTTGGGTACTGGTGGATGCATGAACTGTTGTCATAAGTCCTGATTCAATTCCAAAGTTATCATTCAACACCTTCGCAATCGGTGCCAAACAATTTGTGGTACAAGAGGCATTTGAGACGATATCCATGTCCTCTTCATAGAACATGTGATTGACACCCATGACGAACATTGGTGTATCGTCTTTGGAAGGGGCAGATAATATTACTTTCTCTGCTCCGGCATCTAAGTGTTTACTTGCTGTCTCTTTTGTTAAAAATAGACCAGTTGACTCCACAACATAGGTTGCATTAACTTCACCCCAATTCAATTTGGATGGATCTCTTTCACTTGTAATTCGAATTCTCTTTCCATTTACGAGTAAATTGCCATTATCTACTTTTATGTCAGCATCCAACCTCCCGTGTGTTGAATCGAATTCCAGTAGATAAGCTAAATAATCCACCTCGACCAGATCATTGATAGCTACAACTTCGGTATCCTCCGAGAGCAGAGCATTTCGAAAAACGAGTCTACCAATTCTTCCAAATCCGTTAATTCCAATTCTAATCATATCCTTTTATTTTGCTAACCAAGAACCTCCAACGGCCAATACGTTATCTAATTCTAAGTACTCTTTGTAATTTGCTTCTGATATACCTCCTGTTGGGCAGAATTTTATATTTCTAAAAATTGATCCGTAAGCTTTGAGCGCCTCTGAACCACCAAATAAATCTGCAGGGAAGAATTTAAAGAATTCCCACCCGATTTCAATACCCCTGATGATCTCACTTGGTGTTGATACTCCTGTTATGAAGGGTATTCCGCTAAAGTCCAGAAGTTGAATCATTCCAGTGGTAAGACCAGGACTCACCATGAAATCTACCCTAAGATCAATACTCTTCTGAATTTGTTCCGCATTGATTATGGTGCCAACTCCAACCTTAAATTCATCTCCGTATTTTTGCTTGAATAATTTTATTGCTTCCCACGCAAATTCAGTCCTGAGGGTAATTTCAATCACCGATATATTTTTGGATTTTAATTTTTCGTAGATCTGCACTAACTCCACCTCATCCGAAATTGTAACTACCGGTATTAACGGATTTTCCTTAAGTATTTTTTCAATATTATTTTGAATCATAACTATAATGGTTTAGAGGAAACCAGCTCCTTCGTCACTTTTCGACAAAAGGTTTCTTAGGTTATTAAACAGAGAGATTCCATGCGTTGATGTATCATAGCACACAGATCTTTCTGGTCTGGTTGTCAGATCATCTGCAGCAGAACATCTTAGTGTTCCTGTTTTCGCATCAATAAGGATGCTATCTCCTGTTTTAATTTTTCCAATTAATCCGCCATCTGCTGCTTCTGGCGTTAAATGAATTGCTGCGGGAACTTTTCCTGAGGCACCTGACATTCTTCCATCGGTTACAAGAGCAACTTTATATCCTCTTTTTTGCAGGATTGTAAGTGTTGGTGTCAATTTATGGAGTTCTGGCATTCCTTTTTGCTTTGGTCCCTGAAAAGGTATAACCGCTATAAAATCGCGCTCAAGCTCTCCATTTTTGTAAGCAGTTATTAAATCGTTCTGATCATCAAAAACAATAGCTTCAGCCTCAATGGTATGGTGTTGCTCATCCACTGCAGAGGTTTTTATGATTGCAGATCCTAGATTACCATGAAGAACTTTGAGTCCACCGCTATTTTTAAATGGGTTTGAAACAGGGCGAATTATATTTTCATTTAATGTTTTCTGTGTTCCATCTACGTAGGTAATCTGTCCATCGATTAATTTAGGCTCACTCGTATACAAATCAAGACCAAACCCAGCAACTGTTTGCACATCTGGATGGAGTAATCCATTTTCTAAAAGTGTGTGGATAACAAAGGACATACCTCCCGAGGCATGGAAGTGGTTGATATCTGCAGCACCATTCGGATAAACTTTACAAATACTTGGAATCAAATCGGAAAGCTCTGAGAAATCATCCCACGTTATTTTAATACCAGCCGCTTTTGCAATCGCAGGTAGGTGTAGCGTATGGTTTGTCGACCCTCCTGTAGCCAATAGCCCAATAATACCATTCACGATAGTTTTCTCAGACACCATGAAACCTAGTGATTTCTGTACATCTCCTGATCTTATGTTTTCCAGAAGCAAACGAATTGCTTCTTTGTTCAATGCGGATCGTAGAGCAGTACCTGGATTTACAAAACTTGATCCCGGCAGCTGCAATCCCATGATCTCTACAAGCATTTGATTTGAGTTTGCCGTTCCATAAAAAGTACAAGTGCCTGGGGAATGGTATGAATCTGATTCGCCTTTCAAAAGTTCTTCTCTCGAGATTTTTCCTTCTGCAAACTCTCTACGTATTCTTGCTTTTTCTTCATTCGGAATACCAGATTCCATTGGTCCTCCCGGGATGAAGATAGAGGGGAGGTGACCAAATGAGAGATTACCGATTAACATGCCAGGAACAATTTTATCACATATTCCAAGGTTAGCAGAACCATCAAACATGTCATGTGATAGGCCAATTGCCGTTGAAAGAGCAATTACATCTCGGCTCATAAGAGACAAATCCATTCCTGGTTGTCCTTGCGTTACGCCATCACACATTGCGGGAACTCCACCAGCAACCTGAAGTGTAGCATTATATTCATTCGCATAATTTCGAAGCTCTTTTGGATAATCTTCATAGGTTTTATGGGCTGAGAGCATGTCGTTATATGCTGTTTGAAGACCAATGTTGGGTTCTCTTCCCTCCGCTATACTTTTTTTATCTCCCGGACCACAGCTTGCAAATCCATGTGCAAGATTTCCGCAACTCAACTTATTCCGAATAATACTAGAGTCAAAGTTCTTTTTGGTAATTTCAAGATATGCAGATCGAGAATCTACACTTCTTTCTGTTATCCTGTTGGTAATTTCCTCTATTTTACTATTGATCTTAGGCATAATAGATCTCAATATCTTTTCTTTCTCTCAATAATTTATGGATGGGAAGATTAAGCTCGTTGTTTGTCAAAATGCGTAGCTTTTCCTCGCCAAAGATGAGAAGGAAAATACGTTTTGCTTTTGTCAGTAAACTTTTACTGCATGTAATCCTTCTCATTGGAAGATTAGGTGCATTTGTATTGAATAAATTATCCTCGTCAATCTCCATGACTAAGTCAGAGTTAGGATCATCCGGAAAAAGACTAGCAGTGTGCCCGTCTGCACCCATCCCGAGAACTACCACGTCGAGTTTTTCACAAAATACTTTATAGTGTTCTCTTGCAATCATAATATTGTCCACATGATCGGTCTCGTTATGGACCATGCCAACGATGTTTTTCGAATTGGAAAAAAGGTCTCTAACTAGTCGTTCATTACTATGCTCACTCGTAGTTGGTACAAAGCGTTCATCAACAAGTCCTATGGTGGTTTTACTGAACGCATCGTAGTTTTCATTTAGATCTTTGTACAATGGTCCAGGTGTACTCCCACCAGAGAGCAGTAAGGTCGAATGTCTTGATTCCTCATTCTCTTTTCGTAAAGCATCAACGATTTCCTTTCTTAACTTTTTTACGGCCTCTTCTTTGCTATCAAATTTATTCATGATTACTTAGTTTGCCATTTAGTTCCCTCCTCTAGGATTTCATCTCCAGGCCCCCAGCCCCCCGATTCATATAATTTGATTGGAACCTGTTTTTTCCAGATCCTTGTTATACTTTCTATCCATTTCCAAGCTGCTTCTAATTCGTCTTTCCTCATGAAGAGTGTTTGATTTCCTCTCAGAATATCAATTATTAATCTCTCGTATGCATCTGGCATGCGGTTATCGAAAGAGTCCACAAAATCTAACTTTAATGAGATCGGTTGAAATCTGTATCCACCAGGTCCTGGCACCTTGCTGAGTTGAACTAATTCTATTCTTTCTTCAGGTTGAAGACGTATGATCAGTTTATTACTCAATGGAAACTTTGAGTCGGGAAAAATGCTGTGTGGCATTTCTTTGAAATTAAGAACAATATCGGAATACCTCTTTTTCATTCGCTTACCTGTTCTTAGGTAAATAGGAACATTTTTCCATCGCCAATTGTCAATATATGTCTTTAATGCAACGAATGTTTCAGTTTCTGATTCGTACCTCTCAATATCCTCTAAGTATGAATTTAATTGATCGTTATTTACTGTACCGCGCGTATACTGACCACGCACTACATGTTCCGCTATGGAGGATTTATCCATTGGTCTTAGGGATTGCAGTACCTTGAGCTTTTCGTTCCGAACTGCGTCGGGATCAAGAGTTGCAGGAGGTTCCATCGCAACTAGGCAAAGCAACTGAAGGAGATGATTTTGAACCATATCAAGTAAAGCCCCTGTGTCATCATAATACCCGGCTCTTTTTTCGACGCCCAAACTCTCTGCCACGGTAATCTGAATACTTTCTACATTTTCAGCATTCCATGCCCTCTCGAATAGGTGATTTGCAAATCTCAACACCATTAAGTTTTGAACAGTCTCTTTACCCAAGTAGTGGTCGATTCTGAAAATTTGCTTTTCCTTAAAGTATGAGGAAATAAGATCGTTTATTGCTGTGCTTGACTCCAAATCATGACCCAGGGGTTTTTCTAAAACTACCTTGGATAAGTCGTTGATTAGATTTGCTTGTCCAAGACAAGAACAAATTTCGCCAAAAGCCGAAGAGGGCACGGAGAAGTAATACACATTTTGTCTGTTCGGGTTCCTTTGGATTATTTCGGTCAATTTGCCATACTCCTCAGGTGTATGCTTTGGAATATTTGCTAATTCAAAGTTTTCGAAAAATGCTTTCTTTTTCTCTGCAGTCGCAGTTTTAGGAAGATACTCATCGACAAGATCAATGAATGTTCGCAAATCACTCATTTTTCTCGAAACGGGAATCACTGTAAAGGGAAGCTTTAATTGATTCTCCGTAAATCGAAAATAAAGTGCAGGTATTATTTTTCTTTTGGAAAGATCACCATCTCCACCAAAAATAATAATGTTAAATGGGTCTATTTTTGTTCTGGTTGCCACTACTAATTGTAATTAGTACCAAATGTACAAAATACTTTTGGTATGTTTTACATTAAGTATTATTTTTTTCATATATTTGTGTTAACTCAAAGTTACTATTTATGATAATCATTGTTGAAAGTGGATCTACGAAGGCCGACTGGATGCTCATAAAAGACGGAAACGCAGTTCCATACAACACGAAAGGCTTTAATCCCTTCTTTCACGGAAAAGAAGACATTCTTCTTGAATTGAACGATCATTTGGAATTAGATCTCATCAAAGAACAAGTTACTCAAATTCATTTTTATGGTGCCGGATGCTCATCACCTGAATTAAATGAACGTATTAGAGTAGGTTTAAATGCCTTCTTTGTTAATGCAGAAATCAGTGTAGGTCATGATTTATTGGCATGTGCACTGTCTCTATACGAGGGTAGGCCTCTAATCGCCTCTATCTTGGGAACGGGATCAAACTCTTGCTACTATGATAGCATTGGTCTAAAGGAAGTTGTACCGGCGCTTGGTTATATTTTGGGTGATGAGGGTAGTGGAAGTTATTTTGGTAAGCGACTTCTTGCTGATTTTCTTTACAACAGATTACCTGATGTAATGTCAAAAGAGTTCACGAACAAAGGCCTAAGCAAAGAAAAAATTGTTGAAAATGTTTATATGAAGTCAGATGCGAATGTTTATATAGCATCTTTCATGCCGACATTGATAAAAAACAAAGATCTTGACTATTGTCAAAACCTTATTCGAAAAGGATTCCGAGATTTCATAAATGTCCACGTTAAGTGTTTCCAAAATTATAACAACGCAGAAGTATCCTTCGTTGGCTCTGTTGCGAGTCTTCTCAAGGAGGAACTTCAATCAGTATGTTTGGAGGAAGACGTAACCTTCGGGAAAGTGGTAAGGAGGCCGCTTGAAAATCTAGTAAAATACCATCAGGGCAATACCCTAGCTAAAACCGAAGAACTAACAATTAAAGTGAATAAAAATTAATTCTTATACCATGCGTAAACTATTGATCGGGCTATTTGCCTGTGCTATTAGCTATTCCTATTCTCAATCCAACGTTAGTGGAGTTGTCGAGGGGGAAAACGGCGATCCTATCCCATTAGCGAGTGTCTCTGTAAAAGGAGCTAATAAGGGGGTAAAGACAGATTTTGAGGGAAAATATTCAATTGCTGTAGATGTGACAGACACACTTACCCTGGTTTATTATGCGACAGGCTTCGTCCGACAAGAAATTCTAGTTGCTGGAAGAGCAAAAATAGATGTTGTCATGGTCTCGGAAGCGAAAGAATTGGATGAGGTAGTCGTTGTAGGATATGGAGAAGCTTCAAGTAAAGAACTAACCGGAGCAACGTCCAAGGTAGATGGTGAGGATGTCGAGAAGATGAATCTGGCAAGGATGGATCAAGCCCTTCAAGGTCAAGTTTCGGGTGTTAATATTAGTACGAACTCGGGCTCACCTGGTGGTTCCTCGAATATTCGCATTAGGGGGCTTTCAACATTTGGTAATAATGATCCATTAGTACTCGTTGATGGTGTTGTATACGATGTGGCTGGACTAAATGCTTTGAATCCATCCGATATAAAGTCTATTAACGTGTTGAAAGATGCTACTGCTGGTATTTACGGAGTTCGTGCAGCGACTGGTGTGATTATCGTGGAAACAAAAAAAGGAAGGATTAACCAAAAGCCATGCTCCTTCAATCGTTTGGCAACGGCCATCGTCTTAGCTGAATCGCCAAGTATAATAGGCTGTATCGCAGTCTGAGAGTCGGTCAACTTAATATTATTTTCTGCACAGGCTTCCCTAAAACAGCTTGCCCAGAACACGAAGAACACGAACAGGTAGCCTTCAAGTGCGTGGC
>JALRKF010000052.1 GCA_023254905.1 Crocinitomicaceae bacterium
GGACGAATAGTTGGCTGCGCAACAGCATACTCAGAAGCAGTTGGCATGTAGTCCATCCAGCTTTCTAGAGAGTGGTGATCAGGTACGATCACGTCGCAAAGTGCTGCTGTCTCATCTGCGTGCGATGAAAGTGCAATTTTATGTTTAACGTTTTTCAAAGCTTTTCCGAACGCATCTCCATTTGGAAGTGTGTACACTGGGTTCACACCATAGAAGATTACTGCATCCGGTGCCGAACCTTGAGTAAGACTGTCAACGAACGAAGTCATATCTGCATCGTTAGACTCGAAAAGGTTAATCGTATTGTTTAGATCGATCGTTTTACCATAGGCCCCTAACTCATAGTTAAGTTTGTTAGCAAGGATTTGAACTGACTTATTGTTTGACCCTGCCACTACGATAGATTGAGCTCCGCTCGCTGAAAGAGCTTTATGAGCTTTGTCTGCCACTGCAGTCGCTTCTTTTGAAAGTTTCGTTGAAACTCCTGTATCAATCCCCATCTTTTTAAGGATGTATGCCAATACATTAGCATCTTCAGATGGCTTAACCATTCAACGAGCGTCTGCATTTGAACCTGTCATTGACATAACTGATTCAAACTGGTAATGCTGTGACATCCACTCTCCGTCAGGATTTCTTCTTTGTCCATACTGAGCTGCGAATGTATTACCCATTAACCATGTGCCTA
Source organism: Crocinitomicaceae bacterium (assembly GCA_023254905.1). Lineage (GTDB taxonomy): Bacteria > Bacteroidota > Bacteroidia > Flavobacteriales_D > Crocinitomicaceae > UBA4466. The sequence continues at coordinate 689 of JALRKF010000052.1, forward strand.
AGAAGTCAGCTCCAACAGAAACGATCGTTTTTGCTTTGGAAAAGTCATAACTTGGAATCACACGCTTCCCGAATGTTGCCATGTTAGCTTCACGCATTCCAGCGTAAGAGACAGCATCGTATTGAATATGCTTAATCTTTTCGGTTGTGTTACCCATTCCATCAACAGAGCCTCCTAGTGAAACTGACAGATCATCGATCGCGCGCTTTATGGAAGGACTGATAATTGTATTTGAAACAAGTACAATATTATTTGAAGACTTCAGAGCACCCATTACAGTTTTATCAACGTCTGTAATGTTTGCGTCTTTTCCATTCATTCTTGAACCCTGAAGACGAGAACTGTCGTATAGACCTAGAACTGAGGCAATGATCTGCGGGTTGACAGCGCCATTACTTACTCCGTGGTCTTTGTTCCCTTTAATATAAATTGGCCTACCTTCTCTCGTCTTGACCAAAATATTTGCGTAAGAATTGCCGTCATAGTAAGTAGATGCGTACCATGTAGCAAGTCCAGGTGTAACATTCTCTGGCTTGTTCACATAAGGAACCGCTTTCACAACGGGAGCTTCACACGCCGCTACAGTAGCTGCGGCAACACTAAATCCTAAAAATTTTAGGAAATCTCGACGTCCTGTAGAGGATTCCGATAGATTCTCATCTCCCAAGAATTCCTCAACGGAAACCTGAGAAGGAAACTCTTGATCTCTGGATTCAATGAACTGAGGAGTTTCTTTTAACTCATCTATTCCTTTCCAATATTTTCTTGACATTCCCATATCTTATAATAGAGTTCTTCTTATTCTTAATTAATAGTGGCACTTAGAACATTCCCAACCACCTAGCTCTTTCACTGAAACTTTTCCGTCATCTAGGTACTTTCCGTACAACGATTTGTCGTTATTCAAAAGACGCTGGTGGATTTCATTGTAGTATCCATCTTTCTTGGTATCAAGAGGCCCCATCGAAACTTCTTTTTCTCCGTGACACTCAATACACCAACCCATTGTAAGTGTTGGCTTCGTGAGCTTCACGTTACCTTCTACCTTATTCAGATCAGACACGGCCATTACCTGAGGCGTTTCTTTTCTCTTTGTCATGTCGCCGTGACATTGTTTACAATCCACCCCACCAACTTCTACGTGTTGCGCGTGATTAAAGTAGACGTGATCTGGTAAGTTGTGGACTTTGTTCCAAACAATCTCCTTGGTTTTGCCGGTATACTTCTCACCGTCCCATCCGGCAGCTTCATATATTTTCGCGATTTCTTTTTGTTGCTCAGGAGTGTTTCCATTGATCTGCTTGTGACAGTTCATACAAACATTGACTGTCGGAATACCAGCTGACTTAGATTTAGAAGCTGAGTTGTGACAATATTTGCAATCAATTTTGTTGATGCCCGCGTGAACAGAGTGCGGGAACTCGATAGGTTGAGAAGGATGATATCCTTCCATTACATTAATTTTGTAAAGCCCTTGGAAAAGCGTTACGATTACAGCAAGGACAATAACAAGTCCTGCAACTCCTACATATCTCTTGTATTTCCAAGCCCAGGATTTGAATTCATCACCGTACGACTGCCCTGCATCTTCTTTCTCACCTGTCGCAATTTGAAGCTGTCTTCTGACACCCCCAACAGCCATAATAATCCCGATAAAAATAACACCTAGGATTATCCAAATCCATCCAAGTCCTCCCTCGTTTTCTGTTGTAAGATTCTCCGCTCCCCCGGAACCAACTCCAGCCACTGCAGCTCCTGGCTCTGGTTGAGCATCAACCCAATCAAGAATTGCCGTAATCTGATCGTCTGTCAGATCTGGAAACTTGTTCATTGCTGTCGGCTTCTTATTTACTATGCTGGCTGCATACGGATCAGCTGCTGCCGCTTTTTCCCAGTTGCGCACCCATTCGTAAATCGCTGTCTCTCCAGCACCTCCTGCCGCCCAGGCTTCTCTTACCCCGACAAGCTTTGGTCCAGTACCGTCTTTATGCGGTTGGTGACATGTACCACACTTGGCACTAAATAGTGCGCCACCATCTTGTGCAATCGTTGTGAATGTCCCAGCGATTGAGAATACAATTACCGCGTTGAGACACCATGAATTTAATTTTCTAAACATCTGACTACTAGATATTTCCATGTAAAAACTGTTAGTCTACTGCCAAAAACACACTTTTTGACGGGAACAAATTTAGTACAATCTTAAATCTACATGACAGTTTTATGACAATTTTGACAGAAGTCCAATTAATTTAAAATGATTCTAAATAAGAGTTAGAAATGATATTTTCAAACGACTTAAAGATGAACTGATAGAGCATCTCAGAAAAAGTTTCGGCATTAATATTGTATAAGTATTTTTACCTTTGATAGGTATTAGAAAAAATGTATGAAAAATATCCTGATATTCACTTTTACGGCTACTCTGATCAACGTTAGTGCACAAGAAGGTACAATTGAAGTTTTGAAAGATCCCAGGCTCGACGCATTAGTCGACAAGCAGGGGCAGCCGATTCCTCCTGAAACTTTAGTACAAATAGACGGCTATCGTATTCAGCTTTTCTTTGATCAGGATAAAAAGGTACTAGATAAATCAAGGAGTTTTTTTATCTCAAAATACCCTAATGTGAGCACTTACGTAGAGTACAATGCTCCTTACTACTATCTGAAGGTTGGTAATTTCAGAAGTCATTTGGAAGCCGTAAGATTAAAGTCTAAGTTAGACAATAAATTTCCTACTAGCTTCATTGTAAATGAAAAGATATTTCTGCCACCACTGGAAAAACTAGAAATTAATAATTAGAATATTCCTCTCGGATGAATCAAAAGCTTGGGAAACATTACAAGCTACGCAGTAAAAAACTGATCCAGCAAGTGTTTGATGAAGGTGACTCATTGAGTATTTTCCCTTTTTCATCTCGTCACTTATTGAATGTAAATGAGAGCCCTCTTTCGTTTCAAGTTGCATTCTCCGTCCCAAAGAAAAAATTCAAATCTGCGGTGCAGAGAAATAGGATTAGGAGGCGAATGCGCGAAGCTTTGAGGAAAAATAAATCGATAATAGAAGATAAAATTCCGGCCGATAAACAATTAGTTCTATTTTTGATTTACTCGTCTCACGACGAGTCCACTTTTGAAACGCTCAACACCAAAATGATTCAATTATTAAATAAGATATCCGCAAAATTGTAACTGAATTTATCATGAACAAAATCATAGTTTTTTCTTTCAGCTTTTTTCTTTCGATCGGTTTCGTTCAGAGTCAAAATAATGGATTCGAAACGATTAAAAGCCTTGAGCTAACCGATCAAATCTACGAGCACTTGGAGAAGTATTATGTCGACGATGTAAACATAGGAACGCTCTCAAAAAATGCCATTGATGCAATGCTAAAAGAATTAGATCCATACACAGTGTATTATCATGAATCAAATATTGAAGATTATCGATTAATGACAACTGGTCAGTATGGCGGTATTGGAGCACTTATCAGAAAGGTTGGGGACTACGTTTGTATTTCAGAACCATATGAAGGAAATCCGGCTTTGGAGGCCGGCTTGATGGCGGGAGATAAAATCCTGTCGGTAGATGGCAAGAACATGAAAGATAAATCATCAACTGAGGTTTCTACAGCCTTAAAAGGTCCAAAAGGAACGGAGCTGATAATTAAAGTAGATCGGAATGGTGAAGAAAGGATTTTTAAGTTTGAGCGTGACGAAATTAAATTGCTTGATGTCCCTTATTCTGGGGTAGTTAAAGATGGTATTGGATATATTAAGTTGAATAGTTTTACGAGAACAGCATCACAAGAAGTTATTAAATCATTCAATACTCTCAAACAGCAAGGAATGAAAGAACTAATTCTTGATCTAAGAGGTAATGGTGGTGGCCTCTTGATAGAGGCTGTGAAAATCGTGAATATGTTTGTCGAAAAGGATCAAACAGTTGTTACAACTAAAGGACGTGTGGAGGATGAAAATAGAACCTACAAGACTATGGGAGATCCAATGGATCTTAATATTCCTCTGGTAGTCCTTGTGAATGAGAACTCAGCATCAGCAAGTGAAATTGTTTCTGGAAGCTTACAAGATCTAGACAGAGCAGTAGTAATAGGAACAACATCCTACGGAAAAGGACTAGTGCAAAGGACATATGACCTTGATTACGGTTCTAAAGTAAAACTTACTATTGCTAAGTATTATACCCCTTCTGGAAGATGTGTTCAGCGTCTTGAATATTATGACAAAGTCGAGGGAGAGAGGGCAGAAGAGATTCCAGATTCTCTCATTAAGGTTTTTTACACTCTCAACGGAAGAGAAGTAATTGATGGCCGTGGTATTGAACCAGATGTGAAAATTGAGCTAGATGATTTGAGCCGATTGACAGCTACTCTGTTCAGTAAAAACATATTTTTCGACTACGCGACGAAGTACTTCTACGAGAACAATAAAATAACATCTGCAGATAAGTTTAAACTCTCGAAAGGAGAATATGATGCCTTTAAAGATTATGTCCTGTCAAAGGAAATAACGTATTCGACTGCCTCTGAGGAAAAACTAAAACAGATGAAAGAAACGGCAGAAAAAGAGGGATTTTATGATGGTATTGAGAAAGAGTATGAGGCCTTAATGACAAAAGTTCATCCATCGACTGAACGTGACTTAGATAAATTTGAAAAAGAGATTAGAATCATTCTGGAAAATGAAATCGTTTCGCGCTATTATTATCAAACTGGAAGGGCTCAGTATAATTTTCAAGATGATAGTTACATCAATAAAGCCGTGGAAGTCTTGATGAATAAATCCACATACAATAATATCCTGGGATATTAGACGTTATAATTACGATCTGAACTTCTTCTAATCTATGCTAGACCGCTGGCTTCATCAAAACACGCACTACTCTTTGCATCTTATCGGTCTTTTAGGCATTGCCGTTGGATTACCCCTAAGTAAGGCCGTTTTATCCATATCTACACTAGCACTTTTACTCAATTTGTTCCTCAAAGCAGATTTTAAATCGTACTTCGAAAACTGGAAAAATAATCGTGTTTTTCTATTGCTTCTTGTTTTTTTCATGCTTCACTTTGTTGGACTCATCTGGTCGGAAAACATAGACTATGGATTGAATGATATCTGGAAAAAAATACCTCTATTAATTGTACCAGCTGTTGGAACTGCAATTCCTTTAAAGACGTCTAACGATCGAAGATTTGTACTGCTGACATTTGTCGTATGTGTTATGCTTACCTCCATTGTAAATGTATTGACCTATCATCAGGTCATTGGAAATCAGTCCATTATCGAGTTCAGAAATATGTCGCAATTCGGTTCTCATGTGCGCTACGCACTTCTCGTAGTTTTAGCTATTGTTGTAATGTACCATGAGATAATAAACAAACGTATTTTAACTGCAGCTTTTATTACCATAGGATGGCTAATATTCTACACTTTTTACAGTCAAGTACTCGCTGGATTTATTGCTTTAATAGTTGCTTTCTTTGTGATTCTTTTCTACCACTTTTTCAGCAAAAGAAGGATGATTTTAATTCTTTTCAGTAGTCTTTCAATCATATTATCCATCTGCCTTACAACTTGGCTTTTTTATAGGCCACAAATTGATAAGCAAGTGTATCGATCAAAACTCGAAAACAAATCTTCAGAAGGCAATTTATATGTGCATGATCTGAATTTAATTTCTCCTGAAACATCAAAACCTATTGGGGAATACATCTGTTGGAAAGAACTTTCGAGAGAATGGTCTGAAATTTCGGATTTTCCTTTCAAGGGCTTAGATAAAAAAGGTCAATTGCTAAGTCAGACTTTGATTAGATACATGGCCTCTATGAATCTCAGAAAAGACGCCGAAGGTTTTAGCAATTTGAGCAACCGCGATATTGCGAACATTGAGAATGGCTGTGCAAGCCATTTTTGTAATGGAATAATTGCGAGAATATACGGATTGCGGTACGAAATTTTAAACGAAAGCAATCCAAATGGACACTCAATGCTGCAGCGCATAGAATATTGGAAAGCGGGATTATCGATTTTACAAAAAAACTTCTTTTTGGGAATAGGTACAGGAGATGTACAGGCAACATTCAATGATTATTACACAAGCGAGGACTCTCAACTGCTTGAAAAAAACAGATTAAGAACACACAATTATTACATAACTGTTGGCTTAACTTTTGGGCTATTCGGACTAGTTATATTTTTATGGTTACACCTTGAATATTTTAAAACTGTTCAAAAATCCATGAACCTTATTGGCTTGTGCTTTTTATGGATTCTACTTATCTCTTACATTTCCGAGGATACTTTGGAGACTCAGGTAGGTGTAACTCTATTCTCCTTCTTCATTACCTTATTCATTCGGCCAATTCAAGAATAAAACTTCTCGAAGAACAAGATTCGAACTCCACCGAAATAAAAGGGGGTAAAAGTATTATATTTGCACAAAAATCTCGGTATGCGTTTTGAGTTAACCAGAGACTTTCTGAACGAGTTAGAAGAAGCTATAGTCAAGAACGACATTAAGTGGATCGAAGAATCAATCTTCAATCTCCATGTGGCTGATATTGCATCCGTAATAGATGAACTCGATAATCAAAGCGCCAACTTCATTTACAAACTTCTTGATGAAGAAAGACAAGCTGATGTGCTTATCGAATTGGATGAGGATATAAGAGAGGATTTGCTCAAAACCTTTTCTACAAAAGAAATTGCGAGACAATTAGAAAATCTTGACTCTGATGATGCTGCAGATGTCATTGCCGAGTTACCCAAGGATAAAGTTGAAGAAGTTATCTCCCACATCACCGATGACGAAGCAGCTGAAGATATCGTCGACCTTTTGAATTATGACGAAGATAGTGCTGGGGGACTTATGCAAAAAGAGTTCATTAAGGCAAAATTGGATTGGCCTGTTAATCGATGCGTTGTTGAGCTCAGAAGACAAGCCGAAAATGTAGAAAAGGTTTTTACTATATATGTTGTTGATAATGATGATCGACTCGTTGGATTCTTATCATTAAAAAGTTTGCTTTTTGCAAGCCCTAACACAAAAATATCCGACCTCTTTCAAGATAGAAACATGATTTCAGTTAAGACTAACGACGACAGTGAGGAAGTCGCAAAGATCATGGAGAAATATGATTTAGTGTCTGTGCCAGTGGTGGATCTGCAGAACAAACTAGTTGGGAGAATCACAATTGATGACGTTGTCGATGTAATCAAAGAGGAGGCAGATAAAGATTTCCAAATGGCTTCAGGAATATCCGAAATGGTGGAGGCTAGTGATTCTATTTGGCGGATTTCTCGAGCGAGAATGCCATGGTTGCTGATTGGTATGCTCGGTGGAATTTTAGGCGCACAGGTGATATCTGGGTTTGAAGGAGGTATCAGTGAGGTTCCTGCATTGGCATTCTTTATTCCCTTAATTACCGCCATGGGCGGGAATGTTGGTGTACAGTCATCTGCTATCGTTGTCCAATCATTAGCAAAAGGAAACGATCAGTTCGGTTCCATATTGAAGAAAATTCTGAAGGAATCATTGGTCGGTATAGTTAATGGTTTGGTGCTCTCGATAATTATTTACGGAATCGGGCATGCCTTCGAATCGCCAGTCCTTGGAATCGTTGTAAGCTTATCGCTTTTCACCGTAATGCTTTTCGCAGCTATTTTTGGCACATTAATCCCTCTTTTACTTGACAAGTATAACATCGATCCGGCTCTCGCAACTGGCCCATTCATAACTACGCTTAATGATGTCCTCGGATTATTTATTTATCTGACGATCGGAGTTCTGCTTTACGGAATTTAATATGAGAGTCTTATTCCTAGATGAAGTTCACGAAGTTTTAGCTGAACGGCTGACAGATGCTGGCTTTGATTGTGAATTTGCTTTAACGGAAGATCTCGATACTTGTAGATCAATGGCTCAGTATGCAGATGGATTGGTAATTCGTTCACGATTTAAGATGGACGAATCTTTCCTGAAAAATGCAAATAAAATAAGGTTCATTGCCCGATCAGGCGCTGGAATGGAAAATATTGATGAGGTATACTGTAAAGAAAACAACATCTTATTGTTCAATGCCCCAGAGGGGAATCGAAATGCAGTTGCAGAGCATGCATTAGGAATGCTATTAGCACTATTTAATAAATTGCCTCAGGGAAATAATCAAATCAGAACTGGAAGTTGGAATCGTGAGGGAAATAGGGGGACAGAGCTCGGTGGCAAAAGCGTAGGCATCATCGGTTATGGCAACAACGGTTCTGCTTTTGCAGAGAAACTTAGAGGTTTTAACGTTAACATTTTAGTTTACGACAAATATAAAAATGGTTTTCAAAACAATTGGGTTAAGGAGTCATCGATGAAGGAGGTTTTATCTAACTCAGATATCATTAGTCTTCATGTTCCACAGACTATTGAGACACTAGCATTAATAAACGAAGATTTCATCAACTCAATGCGAAAACCATTCTACCTCATCAATCTATCAAGAGGAAAGATTGTGGACACTAATGCACTCGTGAAAGGAGTTAAATCTGGTAAAATACTGGGGGCTTGTTTAGATGTTCTAGAGTATGAAAAATCAAGTTTCGAATCTTTTTTTGAACAAGAATTACCCGAAGCATTCAAGTTTTTACTCGAAAGTGATCAAGTACTGTTATCACCACATGTTGGAGGTTGGACGGTTGAAAGCTATTTTAAACTTAGTGATGTTCTTGCTGATAAGATTTTAAGCTGGTATAATACTATTGATTCTGAACTCTGAGTAGATTGCCAAAATAAAGCTCCTTACCCGTTGTTGTTTTCATCCAAAGTTCACCTAATTCAATCTGTGCTGTAGGAAAATATAATTCAGAAAGTTCTCTAATTAAATTAAGATTAACGGTTGGTGAATAAGTACTCATAATTAGCATACCATTCAACGCAAGCAACTGATTAGCAATTGCAAGTAATTCATCGAGTTTATCCTCCAGCTTCCACTTCTCCTTTTTCGCTCCTATGCCCCATGCTGGTGGATCCATCACTATAAGATCAAACTTTGCCTCTCGCTTTACTAATCTCTTAGCAAACTTCAATGCATCTTCATGTACCCAACGAATATTCATGATTTTGCTGAGTTCCATGTTTCTTGCCGCCCATGTTATCAATTGCTTTACCGAATCAACGTGATATGTTTCAGCACCCACATATCGAGCAGCACAAGATGCTGCTCCCGTGTAGGCGAAGAGATTTAAGAAATTTTTATCAGAATCTAATGAATCAATAATGAGCTCCCAATTAACTCTTTGTTCAGGAAACAAGCCCACATGTTTAAATTTGGTTAACTCAAGCTGAAAGCGCAATTTATTAAAGCCTATCTGCCAACTATCTGGTGCATTTGTGAGTTTTTTCCATTTGCCTGTTTGTCCTTTACCTTGAAGAAATTCAAAGTCCGCTTTTTGTCTCCATTCGCTAAAGGAAAATCCTGAGCGAAAATAGGCCTGCACCTCAGGTCTTATTGTAATCACTTTTCCCCAGCGTTCTAACTTTTTTCCCCCACCTGCATCGATGAGTTCATAGTCATCCCAACCTGAAGTGTAGATCTTATGTTTTGACATAAATTATCTACGAGGCATCTTACGCCTACCTCCCATCATTTGCGCCATACGCATCTGATTCTTTGAAGGAGCCATTTTTAGTTGCTTCTCCATCAACTTAATCTGATCTTTCATCATTCCTGACGAATCCAATTTCTTAGCATCACCTAATAGAGTAAGTGCCTCTTTAGATCTGCCGGTTTGTGCACAGATTCCAGCTAGATGCATACGAGCAACTGCCTTATCCTGACCTGTCCTTAATCCTATCGAAATGGCTTTCCGCAGCATTTGCTCAGATTTTGCAAAGCCCAATTCTTGTGTATTCAATACTGCTTGGAGAAAAATGACATAAGCATGCTGCTTTTTAGGTAACAATTGAGGGGCAGAGATCCTATTAATATATTTCTGCGCTTTTTCCGTGTTACCCAATCTCATTTGATTCAAGGCGAGTATCATGTTTTCATTTCTGAAGAAAGTAAAACCAATGATTACTAGGGGAAAAACCATAAAGATTCCCCAACCCCAATAACCGGTAGTGAAAAGCCATATCGTAGAAGTTAAGGCAATTGCAAAAACTGCAATTCGTAAAATAAATCCTATCATTTTTTATTCAATTATTGCTATACATTTTAATTCAATCGCAATGGGAGTTGGCAAAGAATTAATCTCAACGGTCGTTCTGCAAGGAAGATTATCCTTAAAGTACTCCGCGTATATCTTATTATACGTTTGGAAGTCGCGCTTCATGTTTACAAGAAACACCGTTACATCGACAAGTTGATCCCAGCTAGAACCTGACTCCTCTAAAATCACCTTTACGTTATTAAAAACGCTGCGGCATTGCGCTTCAAAATCAAACTCTATGAAGTTGCCATTTTTGTCAAGTTTTAATCCTGGCACAGCTGAATCGGTTGCATCTGAACCTGCAACACGCGGCCCTACTCCTGAGAGAAAAAGGAGATTTCCCGCCTTTCTAGCATGCGGATAAAGTCCAACTGGTTTCGGTGCTCTGTTTGTTGATATTCTCTCCATTATTTCAGGTCTTTATGCAGCGCAAATATACGAGGATTATATCTATTGCCCTTAAGAATTTACAGCTAATCGATATATAAGGTACAATATGGTATTATATTTGAGTTATAATAATGATATGAAAGTACATCGTCTATTAGCTCTTGTTTTTCCCCTACTGTTGATCGCATCGGGTTGTGTGGAAATCATTGATGACCTTTCATTAAATGCAGACGGCTCTGGAACGTTCAAATATACCGTCAATCTGAGCTCTAGTAAAATAAAGATCAACTCAATTCTGGCTTTAGATACGCTAGACGGAAGAAAAGTTCCTTCATTGGATGAAATCAAGTCAGACGTTGATCGGTTGATCAAAGCCTTCAAAAATAAAGATGGAATTTCTGAAGTTTCTTTAGATGCAAATTATGACGATTACATGTTTAAAATTAGTTGTGATTTCAATTCTCTTTTAAATCTGCAAAATGCCATAAAGTCTGTTATTCTTGAAGAGACAGAATACAAATCTTTACCCGAGCTTGATCATGACTGGCTTTCTTTTAAAGAGAATGTCCTCGAAAGATCTGTTCCTAAAATTACTATCGAAAAAACCAAGGAGATAAGACAAGCTGACAAGGCCCTGTTGAGGGAGGGGTCGTACACTTCGATAACAAGATTTGACAAAATAATAGATGATTTCAGAAATAAGAACGCAATGGTTTCAAAGAATGGAATGGCAATCATGCTCAAAACAAATCCATACAGCTTAATTGAAGATCAACGACTTCTTGACAATACTATTTATCTTAAATCGGATAAATAGCGCTCATCTTTTTTCTTAATTTTAACGTATTAAAGAAGTCAAATGAAATATCTCATTCATCTAACCATTTTTTGCTTAAGTGTTCTCAATGGCTTTGGGCAATCTGAAACACTAATTCCGCAAGAGGCAGTTTCTGTAGTTAGCATCAACAATATTAGTCTGCTCCAAAAGATTTCACTTGATGATCTTGTGAATTATGAATTCATGGAAGAATTACAGCAGGAGCTTTTTGATGGGTCAACGGAAGGCAAATCGATTAAAGATTGTGGTATTGATTTCGATCAGCGGATGAATGTTTTCGTAGGCAATGCTGTTGATTACGAAGTCGGGGGAGTCACTTTTGGTATTTCCAACCAAGCAAAGTTCTTTGAGGTATTTGACGATTACGACAAAGTTCCCTGTGATTACCCTGGTGTGGAGTTATACAGCTCTTATTTTAACCGTATAGCGATAAAAGGTAATTATGGCGTTCTTTTGCGGGTCAATCCTATGATGGAGCTTGTCGATATGCTGACTGATTCTATCTGGTATGCCAGGGGGAATGAATACCCTTGGGGGTATGGATACGATGAAATTTACAACGATCTTGATGGTGAAAATATTGAAGAGGCATTCGAATTAATGGAAGAGTTGGAAACGATTGAAAACACTAACAATCCATCTGCCGATGACACATTTCCTATAGCTTCAAATGACCCAACACAGAAAACATATTTTGAGTTACGCGATTCGGTTGAAATGTCTCTTCAAAATGAATATATGCAACAGGTATCTAAAAATATTTTCGTCGATAAAAAATGTCTTTTTTCCGCAGATGAAGAATTTAGGACATTGGTGTCTCACAGCTCAGACGCCGCTATTTATCTTGATAATAGCCGATACTTTATGCAAGGAAGCAGCATCTGGTACTTTCAAGCTATGTACCCACAGCTCTACAAAGAATTAGGAGAACTTTACGAAAGCAATGTGATTATTGGAGATATCCAAATTAAGGATAATACCGTTGAGTTTTTGGTCACTTCAAAATACAACGAAAAACTGGGTTCAATTTATGAAGAAATGAACAGCGCTAAGTTTGATAAGAATGTTTTGAAATACATCCATCAAGACAATAGTGCTTTTTTCACCTATAATGTGAACCTTCTTGGAGCGTATGAACAATCTATGGATGTGATCGTTCCAATACTCGAAAAAGAAACGAGCAGTAAAGTCACCGCAAACCTTCTAGTGTTGGAGTTGATGGATGCTTTAATTGATAAAAATACAGTATTTAACACCTACAGGGGGAGTATGTTTGGGACATACAATGGTGTTGAAACAATTAAAGCAAAAAAGATCATTTTCGAATACGATGATGAAACTTTTGAATATATCGAAAGACAAGTTGAAACGGAAGAAGAAATGCCCATCTTCTTAATCGGTTATTCAACAAAAAGAGAGGATATCATTAGAAAGGTAATGAAAAGGCTTGACAGACTTTCTGATAAAGTAATTGCATACAATGATTATTGGATTATTCATGATGCAATTTTAAATGCTGCTCCAGCTTATGTTTTCATGAATAATGGGCTTTTCATGATAACAAACGATAAAAATATTCCAACCAACTATTTTCATGGTTATGGAAGTAATGCGCTCTCCAAGAAAAACGCAAAGAAAGCAAAGAAAAGTGCTACGATATACGCTTTTGCTGATATGGAAAAAGCAGTCGAAAATCTTCCCTCCAGTCTATTTGATGGACGCCAAAATGAAATGCTAGATTTCATTCGTGGAAAGTCCGGAAATATTGAGATAACATCAGGAGGGGCTAAGGAATTTTCCTCCGATTTCAAATTGGTTTATAATCTAAATGGTGAGCAAGACGATTCTGGAACATACATTTTGGATTTAATCAATAGTATCTACGTCTTGACAAAATAATGTACCGTAAGATCTCATTGCTTATACTCGCAGCGATATTTTTCGCATCGATCCTGTTTATTCAGCCCTGGAAATATTTTCAAGCAGACGATCAATTACCAACTTTTTACGATCGCCTTCCTCCATCGGAAAATATCGGACGAACTGATATTTTGAGACTCAGTAGAGCACTGTCAAAAAGTTTTTACCATTATCAATATCCAATACGGGAATTTCTCAGTCCAGAGTTTCTTCTTGGTCAAGCAAAGAATTATGGAATAGACCTTCAATCGTCCGTTTATTTTTTCGCGGATGATAAAGACAGTAAATACTTCACCGATATTGGGATAATGGCTATGGTCCTTGACAGTAGTAAGATTGGAGAGGGAATTAAGCGTTTTCAAAATTTAATCCCATTCAGAGATACGGTGATTTACTCTCATCGTGTTTTCGTTTACGGAACCCAGCAACTCTACATAACTTATGGCAACGACTGGTTCTTATTTTATATTGGGGCCAATTTTGATGCACGCTTAAAAAGTGCTCTTTTCGCCAAAAAGAATGATATCCCTGCTGACTGGAGGACACTTCTTAATAACTTTGACATGACTGATCATAATATTGTAATGAGGTCCTTCTCAACAAAACTTCGATCAAGAGGAATTCAAGAGGCTACTATAACAGCAGAAAATGACTCTAGCTCAGTTACATTCTTCTCTCAATTAAATCCTTTTGATACTGTTTCATTTTCTCTCAAGACAGGATATCAATTCAAGGAAAAAGAGTTTACCAAACGGTTGATTAATCTTCACCTTGATGTAACAAACATTAAACGTAATTCAAGAGATCCTATTTTTGCAGTGCTTAATGAGTTCGGTAAAAAAGTGAGCTTTCCAGTAGATGCTTTTCTTGACGCTTGGAGCGGTGATCTTGCCTTCAGAAATGGCGGGACTTATTTACTCAATGAAAAGTATATAGAGTCAGAACTTGATGAGAATTTTAATATTTCTGAGGTTATTAAAACTAAGGAAACTAAGATCTCCGGTGTATCAGGGTATTTAGGAGTATCAGGAAATAGCAAAGATTTTCTCAAGACAATGTATCGAAAAGGAATCTTAACTGAAGAAGGAAAGCGTATTCGATTTCTATATTCACCACCCCTAAATCTTAAAACATCCGACTCAACTTACTTGTTTTACTCTAGTAATTACAAGCCGGAGCTTTTTCCTGGAGATCAAAACAATGGGGTTTGGACAGTTAGTAATACTCAGCTTAACTTTTATCTTGATTCCACCACCACAAGAAGCATCTACGGGAGAATCATATTACCCTTGGATGAAATCTTAGGTAACTAAGTAAAAATTATTCCTGAGCTTATCCCCAGGAATAATTTATTTGACGTATAAATCTTGTCGGAGTGGAATGCACTCCTGAATTTCTTTTGTTTTTGATAACTTGACTAAAAATTATACGAAATTATTGGGCATTTGATTCTTCTGCTGTTTGTAACTTTCCTTTGTTAATGATTAAGAAAAATATAAATCCGATAATAATTCCATACAACAGGTTAATGAAACATATTGCCAGAATTGTACAGATGAAAGTTGAAAAATGAACTTTTCCGGCAGCCTTCATTTTTTTGAATATTTCCGGACGAGCTAATTTGTAACCTACAACAAATAAAATAGCTGCTAAAGTTGCCATTGGAATCATCTTCAGAATAGAAGGGATTAGTAATACTGTAAACAACAGTAAAAATCCATGGATAATCGCTGACATTTTTGTTTTTCCGCCAGATTGAGCATTTGCTGAGCTTCGAACAATTACCTGTGTTACTGGTAAACCTCCGATTAAACCTGAAATTAAATTCCCAACCCCTTGGGCCTTTAACTCTCTATTTGTCGGAGTATCTCTTTTAAATGGATCTTGCTTGTCAGAAGCCTCAACACATAGAAGTGTTTCTAAACTAGCCACTAAGGCGATAACTATCGCCGTTACATAAACCTGTGGCTCAGAAATGGCTCTTGAAAAATTTGGAAAGGTCAACTTTGCAGAAAAATCAGATAAAGACTCTACTACAGGAATATCAACTAGATGCTTGGCTATTAATGCCATTTCTCCACTACCATATCCAACATTAATCAAAATACCCGCAATTACTGCTAATAAAGGACCTGGAATTAATGAGAATATTTTGTTTCTTGTAATAAACTTAGTTTGCCAAAACAACAATATTCCTAATGAAACGATTGTAATAATAAGTACCCCAGGAGTGAAGTGATTTATAGCATTATTAAACATGTTAGCTGTTCCGTTAATGAAGTCAGCAAACCATGTTGTCAAAAAATTACCATTTTCAAATGAAGAAATCAATTCCACATCGTTTAGGTTATTATCGTATCCAAAAGCATGAGAAACCTGTTTAAAGAAAATTAAGATTCCGATTGCGGCAAGCATTCCTTGAATAACAGATGAAGGAAAATATTGAGCAATCACCCCTGCCTTCAAAAAACCAGCAATTAATTGAAGAAGACCTCCAAAAACAACTGCAACCAAGAAAATTTCAAAACCATTTTCTATTCCTCCAAAACCCTCAATGGCAGCATATACAATCGTAGCTAAACCTGCAGCTGGACCACTTACACCCAATGGAGAGCCACTTAAAGTTCCCACAACAATACCTCCGATAATACCAGCGATTAACCCTGAAATAGGAGGGGCTCCAGAAGCAACAGCAATCCCTAAACATAACGGAAGAGCCACTAAAAACACTACTACACTCGCAGGAATGTCTTTTTTAAAATTTTTAAATGGACTTAAATTATTATTTGATATTTCTTTTTCTTTCATAATTGTACAATGCTATAATGCAGCAACGAACGTTGCTTAAATTTTTATTTCACTAAATGTAAAAGCTATTACTAGCACTTTGCGTGCTCAGGAGGCGGCGTCGGTACCTTGAATGCCAAATTAGCTTGTAACTTCAACGAAGTTTTACTTTTGAACTTTTTGAGTTGTCTTTCACCCGCTTCCAATATAGATTCAGAGATGCTGAATGGAATGAAGAAATAGTTCATATATTCCCCCTCTCCGTCCTTTTCGTCATTCTCTTCCTGCGCTAAAGATTCGATCAACTCAATATCCAGTTCCGCATTGAATGTATTTACCGAGACCAAAACTAAAGGTAACATCACAATAAGAGCGAAAACGAAACCTATTATTCGAGTTGAATTCATAAGGCAAATATATGATTTCAAATAGTAAATCGCAATGTGTTTATATTCAACAAAACAATGTAGATAACTCTAACAAAAAAATAATCAATTTTGACTTCATAAAAGTTACCTTATCCTCAAAAACTTACCTATGCCCAAAAAGAAAAAAATCTTTGTGCTCGACACCTCTGTTTTGTTACATGACCATCAATCTATTAAGAATTTTGAAAATCATGATATTGCTATTCCCATAACGGTATTAGAAGAGCTAGACAAATTTAAAATTGGTAATGACACAAAGAATTTTAGTGCGAGAGAAGTAATCCGTTTTATCGATAAGTTAAGCGGACAGAATAGTCTTCAGGACTGGATTCCGCTGGGCAAAGGCAAGGGTAAATTCAAGATAATTCTTGAGGCAAATCCCGAAGGCTATGATGCGGAAAAAATTTATGCAAAAGGTAAAAATGACCACAAGATCATAAATGCAGCATTACATCTGAAAGAAACTGAAAAATCAAAAGAGGTAATTCTGACAACTAAGGACATAAACCTTCGTATCAAAGGAAAGGCACTCGGAATAATAGCAGAGGATTATGAGACAGGGAAGGTAGATCAAGGGAAGGTGAATAGTGCAAGTGTCAGAATTGTCGAAAATCTTGATTCAGATATGATTCGACAAATCTTTACCAAAGGACATATAGACGAAAATGGTATTCTTGGAGATCGAAAAAGTGCGAATGGTTATTACATACTAAAAAATGGTAACTCATCTTCATTAGCAGTTTACAATCCTCTTCTCGATCGGCTGGAAAGAATTGAAAAAGAATTCGTTTATGGTATTAAACCAAAAAATTCAGAGCAAGCATTTGCACTTAATGCACTATTGAACCCGAATGTTAAGCTCGTTGCTCTACAGGGGGTTGCCGGTACAGGTAAGACACTTCTTGCACTGGCATCAGCACTTGAACAAAACAAGAAATTTCATCAAATAATTCTCGCGCGACCAATTGTCCCATTGTCCAACAAAGAAATCGGTTTTCTACCTGGAGACGCGAATGATAAAATTGGTCCTTATATGGAACCTTTATGGGATAATCTTAAGTTTATTAAGTCTCAGTTTGGACAAAATGAACGCAAGCACAAAGCCATCCTTGAATTAGAAGAAAGCGGGAAAATTGTTATTTCACCACTGGCCTTTATACGCGGTAGAAGTCTATCTAATATTATGTTCATAATTGACGAAGCTCAAAACTTGACTCCTCATGAGATCAAAACAATCATTACAAGAGCTGGAGAAAACACTAAAATTGTATTCACAGGTGATGTAAATCAAATTGATACTCCATATTTAGATGAACACAGTAATGGTCTTGCTTATCTCGTAGATCGCCTGAAAGGTGAAAAGTTATTTGCACATGTGACCTTAGAGAAGGGAGAGCGGTCTGAACTAGCCAACTTGGCTAACGATAAATTATAGATTCAATTTTGCGATAACAGCACCGAGATCCTCTGTCTGAAATGTAAAACCAGAAGACAATAACTTCTTGTTAGATGCAGGGACACCCTCAAGAAGGAGTACGGACATTTCCCCGAAGATAGCTTTCATCACAATTGATGGAACATTAATCGGTAACACCCATCGTTTCATACGTTTTGCAATGCTCTTGGTCAATTCCTTATTCGTGACATTTCCCTGTAGTACGTTAAACGTGCCTTCAAGAGAATTGCTCAAAAAATGCTCAACAATATTTGGAATCTCATCGATATCCAACCACTGAACGATCTGCTTCCCGGAACCTAGAGCAGCACCGGCTCCAAATTTAATCGGTTGTGATATACGCGGTATGGCACCACCTTGATCCGATAACACAATACCAAATCGTAAAGCCGAACATTGAATATTTTTGGGAAACAAGTTCAAGGTATCCTCCCATTTTTTCACTAATTGTGATGTGTAATCTTTTCCGAATACATCGTCTTCGGTATACAAACGTCCGATGTCATTGAATCCAAAACACGTTATCCCCGAAGCCGTGATGTAGAACTTTAATTGTTTCAGCACAGAAGTAAGTTCAGCCAAATATACAGCGGGTAGAATGCGTGAATCTTCCAGTTCTTTTCTTCTCTTTGCCGTCCATCTAGAATCCGCTATTCCGGAACCGCAAAGATTAATTATGGCTTCAACATCAGTGATTTTATCCAATTCGATGTACTTGTTATAGGGATTCCATTGAATATGGTTGTTCTTCTTCGGCGAACGCGTCAAGATCAAGACTTCATGTCCACAATTGCTCAGCGCAATTTCTAATTGTTTGCCTATTAATCCGGTCCCCCCGGCGATAACAATTTTCATTCTGTATCATTAAAAAACAACCTTCCATTTAACCAATCGCCGTCGATGGTTGCACCTTTATGACGATAAAAGTCAAGTGCAGGTTCGTTCCAATGAATAATTTGCCAGTCCATTCTGCGGACTTTCATTTCTTTGGCTTTGCTAACAACAGCATCAAACAAGGTTGAACCAATGCGTTTGTCACGATGTTCTGGCTGGACATACAAGTCTTCCAAGTACAAACAGACACCATTCCAGGTAGAATATGAAAAGTAGTAAATAGCATAGCCAACAACTTTATCCTTTATTTGTACAACGTATGCGGAGCAAATCCTATCATTAAACAGATCTTTCGCCAATTGCGCAGGTGTGTTTTTTACGGATGAAAGAGGTTCTTTTTCGTAAACCGCGAGTTCTTTTATCAAGTCAATGATCGCGTATTCATCTCCTGATTTAGCTTCTCTGATCATTATTGAACTCCAGCAAGGTTATATCTCAATCGAATTCCAGTAGAAAGATTTCCTGTTGGATATGAAGTTGCGATTTTCGGTGTGTTCAACGTCTGATCGTAGTAGAACTGGATTGTTAAGTACTTATTCAGGTCGTAATCGGCCGACGTTTTTATACTTACTACACGTTGTCCTGCTGTCGCTTGATTTGTGTTCTCAACCACTTTTCTAATCACTGTCAAATTGTCTCTGAAAGTTAAGTCGAAACGAACATTTAAATCACTTGGTTTGATGCTAGGGAATGGCATTTTTACGTTCTTAAAGCGATATCCTGTGCCGATCACCCATGATGTGCCGAGAACTTCAGTAACCTGGTTGTTGTTCAAAGACAATGTTGCACTTCTGTCTTTAGTATACTCAAACTTAGTAATCAAACCTTGTCCTTTAATATTCCAAGTTGCATCTAATCCAATTAACGGCGAAAAACGCTCAGTCACCACCAAATTCTGAACTTGCAGTCCTGCTATGAAATTATTGTTAAGGTCTCTTGCCAAGGCATCCCCATTTGAATCAAATTCTGCATTTAAATTCGTTTGCATACCGGATACTGAAATCGAAGAATTATACCCATGTCTGAGCACAAAGTTTCTTACGCTTTTCTGCAGAAATTTAAACTTCTTTAATCCATTATAATTAACCGACCAATTAGGTAAAGGCATATTTCTTATTGGATCAATATTTCTATCGTTCACTGATCTATTTGTGTAAGAGGTTAGAAATGCTCCCATTACCACCTCTTGCTGTGTTCCAGAATACCCTTCATAGTATCCTGATGCGAGCTGATTTGAATTGTTATTTTGAGAACCTACCAATCGAGATACCTCAATACGATTCTGAAGTAATTCATCGAACACCGGTGAAGCATAATTAGCACCTAGTAAAGCAAATGCAGAACTCAATGAGACATTGGAGTACGTGAGTGTCGCAACCTCAACTCTACTTTGACTTTCAAACTGAGATGCAGACGGGTTCCAACGATAGAATTCATTTGAGTTATTAGTAAAAGAACGGGTCATAGTTAACTCAACTGTCAAATCTTTCATTGGTTCTAAACTTGCTCTAAGATTTAGATTCTTTTGATGAGATATATTAAACTGCTTATTCAAATTTTCATTCTGTACTAACCAATTATTAGATCTTGCCACACTTGCAATGTTATATCCGTTTTCTCTTCCGAATATATCATAGCTTTGCTTACCGAAAATAAACCCGGTCATATCACCACCGAAACTTGGATTGAAGCCAAGTACGCCAACTTTTTGATTGTATCCTGGTAGTAATGTTCCATCTGTTAATGTGTATGTGCCACTCACGCTTCGCATAGTCATTACCAGTCTTGCAAGGAAACCTGCTACCGGATGAACCTTTCCCCCTCGTTTTTGCTGTCTTATCTCTTCTCGCTTTTCTTTACGTTCCTTTCGGCGTTTTTTTCGTTCAAACTTTCGCAATGTGCGGTTCCATTTTCTCAATTCTTTTGGTGTCATCGAGTCAATGGGCATCGGAGGAACTGGCTCTGTGAGATCTGTAGTTTTTGCTCCCGTTTTGTTCAAACCATTAATGCGATTACCATTTACACCTTTTCCGCCAGCTCTTCCTCTATTACCTCTGCCATCACTAAGTACTTTCTTGAGGTATGGCACCTTGTTGTAAAGATTCACAAAATTCATTTGTGATGTCATATTAATGTTTCTACTGTTCTGAACAATATTCCCAAATTCATCCTGTCCAAGTGGTGCTCTTTGCCAATTATATGTGGCGCTATACTTGAAGTTTGTATTGATCCAATCTGTTATTGGAATTTTATCAAATGGAATAGAGTAGCTAATATTGTAACTATGGGTATAATCCATCCCTACACCCAAAGTTCTTAACTGATTCGATACTGAATCCTGGAACTCTCTATATCCAGCAGGGTCTTCCTTTCTGTTCACACGCCGGGCACCCTCTTCAAAGATGGATCTATTATTCGCATCGAAAGATATTTTTAACTTCTTTGTAATATCATAATCTAATGCATAAGATCTATTCCAATTGAACTGCTTCACATAAACTGGCTCAAACTCATAATCCGGAACTATATTATTTCGAACCTGGCGCTCATTATAGGATCGCATTAGGTCATTGTTGAAAGAAATATTTTTGGGCTGTAAATAAAAGTTCGCATCTCTAATAATCTTCCACCACTTGGATTTTTGCATGAACTTCACCTTTTTAAACGGCTCTATTGGTTTCGGACTAAATGAATAGGCATAACCAAGATTCCCTGTCCATGTTTTCGTATCATCAAAATTGGTGTTAAAGTCTCGCGTATTATTTTCTGAAAAAGCATAACTGGCAGTCCAGTTTGATATCCTCCAAAACTTATTCTTTGCCCCTGCTTTCATCTCCTTCCGGATATTGGTAAAGTTGAAAGCCTGTCTCCTCGTAAAGTCTTGTCCAAGGCTTGAACGACGCCTGCGCTCTGCGAGATCTGTATAATCCTTCAGCTTTATATCAGGATTAAATGGATCATATTCTGGATTTATAATTCCTAGCGAGTAGGAATAGAAGAAAGGTAACGAAACCTTTGCTTTTCTTCCAAAGAATTGGCCTAATTGAACGCTTGCATTCAAATCAAATCCTATTTGCTCATGACGTTGTCTTTCTTGCACACGACTTTCAACTGAACCCCAGTTTATCCCAGAATAATTACTTGAAATATTCAAGTTTGCGAAATCAGCAAATTGTACTTTCATTTGGGCAATTGCTGCTGACCCTCCTTCGCTCACGAAATCAGTCAAACGCAGCTCATTGATCCATATTATAGCACATTTGTCCAATCCATCATCTGGTGTCCAAACTGTATTTGAACTCTGGTGAGGATTTCTAACACCCACCATAATTGTCTTCAGCCCCTGTAAGTTTGGATTCCCCTTTACCTTGAGTCTTCTGCTTGCATCAGCAGGATCGATGCCAATATACTCAAGTGTGTATGATATACCTGGCGATCCAGACTCAATTAAATTATTTCGTGCTTTCTTGAGATTTAGCAAGTCTTCAAATACGATTTCGACATTATTCGCCTCTGGCCAGATTTCCGTATCCACCGTAGCCCCCCAAGGGGTTATCTTAAGTGGAAGCTCATACTCATAGTAGTTGTCAGCGAAGTCAGTTCCCAATCTCACGAAAAGTGTCAAATCATCATCTTTCAGCGGCTTCGTTTTTAAAACTTCTTCTGCGTGAACAAACATTTTTAACTTCTTGTATGTTCGGACATCAAACTGAACATTACGATACGCTGCACGGGCATCTCCGTCTTGTAGATCACAAACCTCCAGCGTCAATGACTGCTCGTTTAGCTGACGTTGAAAGGTTTGCGCAGGGTCTATCTCCTGTACAATGCCTGGTGGGATCTCATACTTAATTGGATCGCGTTGTTCATTCTCAAATAGGTTTACCGCTCCAACGTTGAAAGTTGTTAAGTTAGGATCAACTATCACTCCTTCCCCAGGCTCTGTTAGATCCTCGACATAACGTCTCCACTCTCCACGGATGAATTCTAAGCGCGCAAAGCGAAGAACTACTTCCTCGTTGAAATCCTTTAAGAACATGCGCATGAATCGAATCGACCTGAAGTCTTGAATCCCATTTACCCGTTTCTCGAACTCTTTCACTGGGACTTTGAATTGATACCAATTTTCAACATCACCATTTCCTTTTGTGTAAGGCTGAATATTCGTGATGTAATTTTTCCCAATTTGCATGTCTGATGGCCGCAAACTAATCTTATACTGAAAATAGCTTTCCGATTCAGATAGGTTGTTATCCTGATTGATGTCTTCAATATCCGGTGCATTGGTGGCTTGTGTTGGATAACCCTCTGAGTTAATCGAGTTAGACATTTCAGTCGTTGGTGAGTTACCCTCCATTCCATTGAACTTCTTATATCGTTCAAGAATATTATACTGTAGTGCATCATAATTATCGTCACGATAATAAGTATAGTCATCGCTTGATGGGTCATTAAGCAACCTGGACTTAACCTCTGGGTCTAGTGTAGGATTGTTCGTAACCCAATTGATAAAATCTTCGAAATACTCACGCTCTTTTTCACTTGACCAACCATCCAGACCAACATCCTGATTTACTCTTGCACTCGGATCGGTATCAAATGCGTTTACAACCACCTGTTGCGTGGATATTCTTCCCCAATCTGTCTCATCTGTATTCTCAGTATCCACACCATCGGCAGGCAATCCGTTCTCGAAGCTTTTCCGCGAATCCGGTAAAATATCCTCAGATATATTCCCTAAATTGAAGTACAGATCACCTCCGCTATGTTGAGAAAGAGAGTCAACTAATTCTGCATCTTTATTGAATGGATCCAGCATCCAGAACTGGATGAACTCAACGTTAGTAAGTTCAAAATCATTCGTTGTTAATGCTCGCATTATTCCCCCCCATCTGTTCTCAGGATTCGTAAACGTACCATCACTATTTATGACTGCATTTGTCGTATCGAAATTATACATACTACGCTCTTTAGGGTAGTACGCTAATTCTAAGACTGGAATATTTGTGAGTGCATTTGGCGGCAATTCTTGGTTCGGGAAAATCTCGTTAACCTGCACTAAACGCATCCTTGAATCCGCTAACATTTGTGGGTTTTCGATTATGTGTTGAGGTGTTTGATTTGAGCTCTGATAAAAGATTGGATCAATAACATACCAGGACGTTTTTGCTCGTTTAAACCCAGCAGAGAGGTCTTTGTTTGCTGCTTCCGGAAATAAATCTGGTTGTCCCTGAGGAATACTCGCTAAGCGCCATGCTTGTATTGATCTTAAGTCGATAGCAGACTGTGCTCCTTCAAAGTCATCGATGTAAGAGGTCCCTTCTCTATTAATCGCTCTTGGTTGACCGGGTATTAAATGCGCAAACTCCCCCGTGAAAGAGAATGTTGATTTTGCCTTGGTTGAAATAACTGGTAATGCATCCACTAACTTAGTCAGAAATGGAACTTCGGTTCGATATGCAAGGTCTATACCGAGTACATTATTTTTAAATGGTTCAGATCCTATATCAACCTTCTGCGTTACGGGCCTCTCCATCATTCTGACCCATGTCGCCCCGACATTTAGTTTATCACTAAACCTATGGTTCACATGAGTTCCAAATAATGACTTCGATTGAAAACCAAAAACATTATTACTCTCAATTGAAATCTTAATTGGTGTGTTTGATTCCAGAATACCTGTATTCAAAATCTTCACGCGACCAAGATTATAATCTACAGTATAATCCACGCCTTCTGTAAGCCTGATACCTCCAGCAGTAACTGTGACAGCACCTTCTGGAACGTTCAATGCATTCAAAGGAATGTCAGAACTTATCGATGATTGATACTCACCTTTAAAGCTAAATCTATTCTTTGCCGGTATTTGCTGCGCAGCGGTTTTTGTTGAATCATATAGCTCTGTAAATGCCACTCTGTCAATCGTTGTTTGTGGTATCCCTTGAGCTGATAATTTGTCCGCTAGTGTTCCACCAAAAGGTTCAACGGTTGAAAAATAAATTCTCCCATTCCGAACATTTATAGTCCCGCCATTTTCAGCTCTGTTTCCGTTAAACTGAATCGGCACAAAATCAAAAACCCCATCAGAGAACGGTTGTTGATTTTGGTTTAGTTTATCCATCTCCAATAAAGTGACAATCTGTTTATCATCAACACCGGGCATGGGGAAGAACGGAACCAATACTGATGTTTCGGGATTATTATATAATAAATCTAATCTGAAACCTTGCTGATCTACTTGATAAGCACCGACAGAATACACATTTTTCATCATCAAATCCCAAACTTTAATGTTTGGATTTGTGATTGTTGGCTTTAACAACTTCATTATCAGTGCATTTTGTCCTGCAACACCATCTGTTGAGAATTCTCCCACTTGATAGGTTTTTCCCTGATAGGTATATTCATAAGCCACTCCCAAAACCTCATCATTGTTTAAAGGGAGATTAAGTGAAATAAATCCAAGCTGTGCATTATACGTGAATTCTTGCTCTGTCAGCTTACGAGCATTCTCTACTTTCTCATAGTGGACTGCTTGCTGGAATGGGCCTGGAGCGGTTACCTGAGCACTCAATGCTGAAACCGCATTATTAAATCCACGAACAAGGGGTTGGCTAGAAGCCCATGCGTAAAGATTGTTTGCGTCGTTATCTGGAATTTCCTCCAAGGAATAACCCCCTGGATCTCCCTCACAATTAACCTGTCTTGCCTCCCCTAGATCAGCAAATGCAAGGATATTTCTCGTATTCTCAATCATATTTGAGCGGTTCGTAACCCAAACCTCAATACGAGTAATGTTAATGGTTGAATTCAAAATTGGCAGCGTAGACATTGCCTCGTCATAATGGTCATGAAAATAAAGGTTCGTGAAGTAATGTCTATTCGCTTCGTAGTTGTCTGCCCCAAGTTCAAATTCTTGAACCTGTGCTTTACCTGTTATGTTAATTTCTTGTCTTCTTCCCTTGGAGGCCGCCGCTATTAAGTCTACCGTGGTTCGACCAAATTTCATCTGTGTTTTTGCTCCAAATAGGGTTTGTGAACCTTGAATTAATGATGTAGGCGTCTCGAAAGCTACATTCCCAAGTTCTATTTTTTGAATGATCTGATCTTCGTCTCCCGTATATTCAAGCTTGGAAATATTATCAAAATCAAAGGCTGCCTGGGTGTTATAGCTTGTACCTATTTTTAATTTTGTTCCTATCTGCCCAACAAGGTCTAGTTGAATCTGCTGTTGAAAATCGAATCGTGTTATACGACGCTGTTTTATTGGAAGTATGGGGTTCTCATATCTCGAAGAGTTCAAGCCTAAACTAATTTCTACCGATCCTTGTGGACGGATTGTAATTTGATCCGAGCCAAAGAAATTCTCGAATGCTTTGCTGTCAATTTTAATTGGAAGTTCGAATGGTTGATTTTCTGCAGTCTGCTCATCAATTCTCTCCTTCCAATTGTCCTGCATTGATCTCTCCCTCTCGTACTCAATATACTCATCTAGGGTCATCATTGATGGATTTCTGAAATTTAAACCTCGAGATCCAATAGTCTCTGAAAAAATGTACGTCCCTGTAGAAGGATCATAAATTATTGTCTGCTCCATATTGGTCGGGTCACCAAGATCGAAACTATAATTCGTGTTTTGTGTTGGATCGTAAATCGTTGGGATTTCATATTGTAAATCCACTGTATCACTTATTTGGCCAAAGACGGAAAGGCTCGCTATACTAAATAGCAATGCAATTAATCTACCATATCGAAGTTCAGT
>JALRKF010000077.1 GCA_023254905.1 Crocinitomicaceae bacterium
ACCCGGTAAGGCCTTCCAATGGCATGAATTTTTTGTTCGGAATATTCCGAACACACGTTTGGAATCACGTGTAATTCCATCAACCCAACGTTTTTAGTATCTTCATTACCACACCAAGCAAGGCCGCTGATTGCGATATCATGGCGCCATGAAGAAACCCAACGTAGACATTTATATTAAGTTGAGATATAGCCTTGAGAATCACTCAATGATCTCAATGGAAATGCTTGAACTGTCCGGTAACGTGTACTTTAATCGAACAAATCCTTTAGTTTCGGAAAAATAGTAATCTCCAGCAATCAATCCCACTGCACTTTTGGCTGTTGCGTGCGTATGGTGTACTCTGCCGCCAAGTGAATTATCTGAAAAACTTATAGTAGTCTTTCCCTTGTAAGATTGCTCTGTAATGACTTTCGTTACTTGAGTTCCGTTATACTCCTTTAGCATGGTGATTTCGCCAGAAAAGGAGTATGAAGAGGTACTATCTTTAAATGATTTTGTGCTAATCGTAGGGAAATCAGCAAAGCTTAGAATCTCAAATACACCTAATCTTGGTGGATGGATAAAGAATTTTTCATCGCTGTCAATCACCCCGGTCCATTCAGTGATGTTCTCACCATCATCTTGACCTAGCTGGTTATATATCCACTCTATTCTGGTCTGCTTTTTTCCAGGGTAATAGCCTCCCGTTACAACTAGCTTTATAGGTAGAGAATTAATGATTTGTTGGTCCTTGTCTCTGAAAATACCAAGATAGTTAGTGCTGTCTCCTATTTGATATATGGTGTTATCAGAGTTCTGATTGTATGTTTTACCAATAATGTTACACCCAACTAAAATGGATGCAATAGCAGCGATAACTGAAAGAACAATGGAAATACGGATTTTTCTCTTCTGCATGATTATTCAGGTATAGAATATTGGGATTCAATAAAATTTCAAGTTGGACTATGATTGTTACATAGTGGAGATGTTAGGAAACCTTCTAATTCCCTTTCCATACACGAGTTATTCCAAAATAGAACACGTTTGAGCCGTAGTTATCCAACATGACTACTTGAGAATTTGGATTAGATGTTGCAGACGGAATATCTACGATAGTCTTGACTCCAATAGATCTAATCCAATTTCCACTACGACTTAAGAGACAAATATCTGTAGTAAATCCTGCCTTGCTTGACGTGTAGGGAAATAGATGAGAGAGAATGCTGCTCGGCGATGGCGCGGCCTACGCCGCCTACCATCCCCGAGGCTGTGGTGGCTAAAGAAAGACTGTGATCATGCTGCATCTTACGGCTATTCACGTGAATGTGAAACCAAAGATGTATGAACGCTAAAACCTAAAGATGGTCAGTAGTGGTAAGCGATTGTCTAAGATTGTTAGTTGTGGTGAAGTATTGTTATCAGTAGAAAGTCACTACCAATTTTCTTTAACGATTTTTTGTAATTGTTGATTTAAGATATGTGGAGTTAAAGTTTTCTTATCAGATCGTTTAAACTGAGACGCGACTGACTAAAATCATGAATGAATTGAGCTAGGTATTAGTGCACTTCCTTTAGTTTTTACGAGAATTTCTCATGTGTTTTTATGTATTTGACAATTCACCGTTAAAATTTAAATAATTGTAAATCAGGTTTTTAAATCAAAAATCACTAGGTGTCTACACTTTGTCTCATCCGTCGGAATCATGTTTCCGCAGTGGTTTATGATGTTTGTATGAAATCATTTTGATCATGCGAAAATTAATTTATTTGTTTTTTACAACATGTCTCTTATTCGTAAATGAGATTCAAGCTCAATACAGTGGATCTGTTTTAGACGCCAGTTCTTCAGAGCCACTAGTAGGAGCAGTCTTAACAAGCGGACTTAAATATGTTACGACTGACGCCAATGGGCATTGGACTCTTGATGCTGACAAAGGAAGCATTGTGACTGTAAGTTATGTGGGCTATGAATCACAGAGGATTAACCTAGGGAGTCAAACATCTATTGACATTCTAATGATTAAGGATGTTCGGGCTTCGACTTTAGATGAAGTAATTGTTGTAGGATTCGGTGTCGAGAAAAAATCAAATAATACTGGAGCTATTGCGAGCGTAAAGGCAAAGGATTTGGAAGACATGGTACTTCCCAGGGTTGAGACAGCGCTTCAAGGAAGAACAGCTGGCGTTTCTGTCATTCAAGGGTCTGGTGCTCCCGGATCAGGATCTACGATTCGCGTCAGGGGGGTAACATCGATAAACGGTTCAGATCCCTTGTTCGTAGTTGACGGTGTTGTAATAGGTGGCGGCATTGACTTTTTAAATCCCAATGATATTGAAAGTATTGAAGTTTTAAAAGATGCAGCATCAGCCGCTATCTATGGTGCCCGAGGTGCAAACGGTGTTGTGCTAATAACGACTAAGACAGGAGCCGGGAATAAAGGTATGAAAGTTACGGTATCCGGGTATACAGGTCTTCAATCGCCTTGGAAAACTATGGATATGCTGAACGCTACTGAATATGCTACTATTCAAAATGAGATGGCTATAGCGGCAAATAGACCTAGAATGTATGAAGACCCCTCAGCTTATGGTGAAGGTACAGATTGGCAAAGCCATGTATTTAATCCGAATGCAATAATCTCAAGTAATGATTTAAGCATTTCAGGGGCTAACGATAATGGGTCTTACTACTCCTCACTATCATATTTTTCGCAGGATGGTATTGTGGCTAAGGGTAAAAGTAATTTTGAAAGGTTTTCTGCAAGGCTGAACACCGTTAATAAAGTCACTGAGTATCTAACAGTAGGGTGGAATGCGGCATACTCTCACTCAGAATCTCAAGGAATTGCTGAGAATACAGAATGGGGATCGCCGTTGGGCCGAGCTTTGAATATTGATCCTATAACCCCACTTTACGAAACTGATGCAAATGTTCTTTCTCAGGCACCTTATACCTCAGGTGGTGCACTTCGTTCGAACTTGGTACGAGATGAAAATGGAATTTTTGCGATTTCGCCTCGTGTGACCTCAGAAATAGTCAATCCTGTGGCGGCTTATAGTCTAGCCAATGGAATTGGTTGGTCTGATAAGTTTGTCAATAACACCTATGCTTCAGTACGACTTCTTGAGGGACTCGAGTTCAAAACTAGCATGGGTATTGATCTGGCATATTGGGGTAGTGACGGGTTGAACATCCCCCATTACTTGAATGCCACAAATTATCTTGATACGAATTCTGTTTACACCAGTTTCAACCGTGGTTTTACTTGGATGTGGGATAATACACTTTCCTATAATTATGCATTAGCTAAGCATCAATTCTCTGTCCTTGCGGGACATAGTGCTCAGGCGGTTAACGGAAGGTATGTAGGTGGAAGTAAGAAAGATGTTCCAGTTACAGATTTGCAAGACGCTACGATTGACTATGCTCGAAACGAAGCTAGCGAAGATGTCTATGGAGGTAAATGGGAGCGATATGCAATTGAATCCTATTTCGGTAAGTTAAATTATAACTACGGTGGTAAATATATGGCCACGGCTATATTAAGGGCTGACGCGTCATCTCGCTTCGGTCAAAATTACAGATGGGGTTATTTCCCTTCTGTCTCAGCTGGATGGAATATCCATAGAGAAGACTTTTGGGTTTATGACAATATAAATGAACTAAAATTCAAAGGGGGGTATGGATTGAATGGTTCTGATGCAGCAGGTAGTTTAGAATATGCTTCAACTATCGTGGGTGGCAGAAATTACACTCTGGGCGATAATGAAACAATGCGTAACGGTACAACCCCTGCTCAAGTTGCTAACCCAGATCTGCGTTGGGAAAGTGTAGCTCAGTTAAATATTGGATTCGAAATGCGTTTTCTTGACAATTGGACGCTCAATCTAGATTTATATAACAGGCTGACCAGCGACATGAAAATACGTCCACCATTGCCGGAGTATATTGGGAACGACGCACCCACCGCAAACGTAGGATCTTTGAATAATCGAGGTTTAGATTTAGAATTTGGATATGACAATTATGTCTCTAAGGATTTCAATTTCAGTATTAAGGGAAATGCTAGTTTCGTTCGTAACGAAATTCTTCTATTGGGGAATGAATCTGGTTATATGCGTGGTGCTGGATGGGGTCCGCAGGGTCTTGAAATTACGAGAATTTCAGAAGGGCTCCCGATAGGCTATTTATTCGGTTATCAAACGGATGGAGTTTTTCAAAATATGGATGAAGTCTATGCTCATACCAATGCTGAAGGAGATACCATTCAACCATTAGCTGTTCCGGGAGATTTCAGATTTAAGGATATAAACGGAGATGGAGTGATAGATTCTGATGATCGAACTATGATAGGAAATCCGACTCCGGACTGGACAGCGGGTATCACGTTTGATATGCGCTTTAAAAATTGGGATTTGAATGTTTTTGGTCAAGGTATTTTCGGTAATGACATATTTAATGCTACTCGTCGCTACGATTTGCCAACATCAAACATGACATCGGAAGCATTGAACCGTTGGACTGGAGAGAACAGTACAAACGAACATCCAAGATTAACGTTTGAAGATGCAAATAGGAATATTGCAAGAAGTTCAGATTACTACGTAAAGGATGGTAGCTTTTTTAGAATTAAGTCGTTACAGATTGGATATAATTTCCGTCCGGCAAAATTGAATGCTGTTGGAATAGAGCGCTGCAGAATTTATTACAACGGGACTAATCTTTTAACTTTTACGAAGTATGATGGTTTTGATCCTGAAATAGGTGCAGGATTTGGAATTGATCGTGGCATTTACCCTCAAGCAAGGGTTAATTCTGTCGGTTTAAGGATAACATTAAAATAAAATGGAAAGAACTATGAAAGCAATAAAAACTGTTTTGCCAGTTTTCGCGCTTGTGATTACAAGTTCATGCTCGAAGGACTTTTTAGATACTCGACCTGTTGGAAGAGTACTTGAGGTTAACTACTATCAGAACGAAGAGCAGGCATTTGAAGCGCTTATGAGTGTTTATGACGTACTCCAATGGAATGATCAGCATGGTTATACGATGTTTAGATTTCTTCAAAATGTGGCCTCTGACGAAACACATGCAGGAGGTAGCGATGCCTCAGATCAACCGTCTTGGGTTGCATACGATAATTTTACTCTCACACCAAATTTAGGCCCTCAGAGAGGTTTCTGGAGAAAAGGGTATAAAGGAATTTATCGGGCGAACTTATATTTAGAAAAAATTGAACAAATAGAAGATGCCTCTCTTGATTTTAAAGAAAGGACTTCTGCCGAGGCACGATTTTTAAGGGCGAAGTTTTATTTCGATTTAGTAAGACTTTTTGGTCGAATCCCATTCATAGATCACACGCTAGGTGCCTCTGAATATTACGAAATAGATCAAGTATCTCAAGAAAAAGTATACGAATTAATCATAGATGATTTAGAGAGTGCAATAGAAGTATTACCAGAGACGGTTAATTCTGCGAATACAGGTAGAGCTACCAAAGGAGCGGCTCAGGCTTTATTAGCTCGTGTTTATCTATTCAAGAATGATCCAAGCGATATGGCAAAGGTAGCCTCTCTTTGTGAAACGATCATTCAGTCCGGAAATTATGCCTTGTTGCCCAACTATGGTGACATATGGACTAAGCAAGGTGAATGGAGCAGTGAGAGTGTATTTGAGATTACTTATAGTGAAAATTCAGAAAGTGGTTGGGGCTCCTTTGGTTGGGGTGGAGGAGAAGGCAACGTTGGTGTTCAATTTATAGGGATGCGAGATTATAATGGCCCAGAATTTGCCACTGGCTGGGGTTTTTGTCCTGTATCTGAAGATCTTGAACAGTTTATGTCGAACGATCCAAGGTACCAACATACAATCATTGATGCCGATGCAATTCCTGGTAGCGAATACACACCAGGTTATCAGAATACAGGATACTTCATTCGTAAGTATGCGCCATTAACATCTAATTTGGCTGCAAATGGTGATGCAGCATTAAATTGGGGAAATAATATCCGAGAAATTAGATACGCCGATGTGCTTCTTATGGCTGCTGAGGGTCTAGTTCGATCCGGCGGATCAGAAGGGAGTGCTCGAAACTATTTAAATCAAGTAAGAAATAGGGTAGGTCTACCTTCATTAAATTCTTCTGGTTCCGATTTACTCGATGACATTTATAAAGAAAGAAGATTGGAATTAGCCACCGAGGGTCACCGATTCTTCGATTTGATTCGAACTGGAGAAGCTTCTTCGGTGCTCTCATCTAAAGGTTTCATAAGCGGAATTCATGAGGTTCTGCCTATTCCTCAGCAGGAAATAGACGCCTCACAGGGAGTACTAACACAAAATTCAGGATACTAATGAAAAGGAATTTTATATCATTTGTTATTGCTGCGGTAGTAATTTCATCATGCTCCGATGAAATCCCATCGCTTGGTCCAATTACTGTAGCAGATTACACAATTGAGTTCATAGATAGCAACAATGTTAAATTGACCTCGATTGCATCGGAGAATCCGTTTATCTATAAATGGGATATTGAGGACGTAGGTGAGTATGAAGGAAAAGAAGTTGAGGTCCAAATTCTCAGTTCTGGGACTTACAATTTCTCTCATACTGTTGTTAATCAAGGTGGATCAGATTTGAAAACTGGTCAATTTGAAATATTGAAGGATTTAGATGTTCCATGTTCAGGCAACCTCCAATTTCTAACAGATTGCAGTAATAAAACTTGGCAACTGTCACCAGAAGAAGGAGCTTTATGGGTTGGGCCAAATGAGTCTACAACATGGTGGTCAAGTCCGTCTACGAGTCCAATAGATCGTCCTTGCTTATTCAATGATAAATGGATATTGAGTGAGGACGGAACATTTGAATATGACGCTCAAGGTGATGTTTGGGGGGAAAGTTATATGGGAATTTCACCTGATCAGTGTGTACCTGAATCCGCTTTACAATCGCCACATTCAGCCTGGACAAGTGCGGTACATTCCTTTGAATTTATCCCAGAGACCGTAGACCATCCAGACCAGATAAAGGTTAATGGTTTGGGAGCGTTTATAGGAATCCCAAAACCAACCAATAATGGTGAGGTCAGTTCACCAGTCACCTCAATAACATATGATATAATAAATGCCTATTCACAAGGAGGAAGCGATTACATAATTCTTGAGGTCAACTTTGGTCCAGGCATTTGGAGGTATATCTTAAAATCTTAAAAACTAATAACCTGTAAATAAATAATTATGAAAAAGATTTACGCAATTGCAGTGTTTTGTTTGCCCCTTTTGATGGGTGCTCAAACCACTTATACAGTAACTTTTAAAGTTAGTACAGCCAATATAACTGTTGGCCCAAATGGAATTTATGCCGGTGGTGGAATATTAGGAGATGCACTAGCAGTTCAGTTAGACGATACCGACAGTAACGGAGTTTGGACAGGCTCAGCCACAGTAACTGGAGCTGGTGGAGGTAACTTCATATTTTTGAATAGCCCTGCCAACGGAGGAGATTGGGGAACTAAAGAATCTTTAGGAGGAATGCCGTGTTCAGATCCGAATAACTACGATGACCGTATTTTTCCTTCTTTTAGTCAGGACACCACGCTAATGTTTTGTTATGGTACATGCGTGAATGATACTGTATGTCCCACACCACTGACCCCGGTGAATGTCACTTTCCAATCAGATCGCAGAAATAGTCCGGCATTTACAGATGCATATTTGTCAGGAACCTTCCCAATAGCTTGGAGCGGAGATGCATATCCAATGACAGACGATGACGGTGATAGTATTTATACAGTAGTTATGTCTCTCATACCAGGTGATTACCGATATAAGTTTACGGCTGATAATTGGACTCTACAAGAAAACTTCGTCACCGCTAATATGTCAGACACTTCTTGTGTCAACACTAATTCTGCAGGCTATACAGATAGAGTTATTACAATTGGTGCTAATGATACAATATTACCAGTTGCTTGTTGGGAAGAGTGTGGTCCTTGCTCTGGAATAGGGGTTACAGAAAACAATATGGACTTTTCTATTTATCCTAATCCTATTGATGATGTCATGACAATAGTCAATCCTTTTGGCAAGGTAGTAGTTACAATTTTCAATGGACAAGGCCAAAAAGTGAGATGCGTTACTTCATCCGAGGATATTGTCAAGATAGAATTGTTTGATCTGTCTTATGGTGTTTACTATGCCAAGGTTCAATCAGACATTTTTGAGAAAACAGTGGCAATAATGAAGAAATAGGTTCTTTAATTTTAGTAGATTTTGATTCATACGAACCTGTGATGGTACTGGGCTCTTTAATAGGGTCCAGTATCTTTTTATGAAACCTGTAGTATTATATATTCTCTTTTTGTTCTTCGGATGGTTCAACCCAGTTCGAGCACAGCAAGTCCGTTCAATTTCAACAGATGAGGGTCTTTTATACACGACAGTTAATGGTGTAGAAAAGGATGTAGAGGGGTTGATTTGGATCGGCACCAAGAATGGTTTATACAAGTACAATGAAGGTGTTGCGGAAGAGGTCCGATTCAATGCGTTAAACCCACGAAAAAATATACAAACTATAAGGTACACAACTGATGGTATTTTATTGATTGGACTTCAGCAAGGTGGGCTAATTGAGTTTGATACTAGACTAAAGTGCATACGAAAACCTTCTTCCCTTCCATTATTCGATTCTACAAAAACTGTATCAGCAATTTTTGAAGATAATAGTGGTAGAATTTGGATTGGTACTATCTCTGATGGTATTTATTATAGTACACGAAATCAGTCAGGATGGGAACGATTAAAAATACTCCAAGACCCTGATGAAGAATTTTCTTGTTTTGATTTTGATCAACAAGGAGACACAATTTGGATCGCGGCAAGTGGTGATAAAATTTTTTATTACCTGTATTCAACTGATCGAGTTTACGAAGTAGATGATTGTCCCTATTACTTCAATTCATTCAGGAAAACTGTTGCAGTTAATGGATCAAGAGTAGCTTTTTCCATTGAGTCACTGGGAGTTCTTGAGTATATGAATGATGAATGGAGTTTGCATCCTCATCCATCAAGAGATGTTGCATATCATAATGAGCAACTATGGATGTCGACGGATGGAGATGGTATATGGATATGGGACGGCCTTAGTTATCAAAACTTGACAAAAAAACAACCGAATTCGGTACTGATTACAGATCAATTTTATGGAATCTCAATAATAAATGACGTTTTGTGGATAGGTTCGTATAATGGTGGCCTAACAATAATCGAAACTGTCGAGCCCGGCACAAGGCACATACCCATACCTGATTTCCCAAATTTACAGGCAGTTAATAGTGCTATATCAATTCTAGTAAAGGATGATTTGACCTTGATTGGATATGATGGTGAAGGGGCTTATAAATATCAAAACGGTGTTTTAGAGCCTTTTGGGAATTTAGATGCGCGTCCTGCTGTTGTAACATCTTTGCTAGCTGTGGATAATGAGATATGGATGGGGACTCATACAGAAGGTTTATGGATATACAACAATGAAGGACAGATTATTCGAAAGTTTCATCCTTATCAATCTAATAGTAATGGATTGATTAATGCAGGAATTTGGTCTTTAGAGCAAGGTTTAGGAGATACGATATGGGTGGGCACTCTCGAAGGGTTGGAGTTTTGGGATGGGTCAAGTTTTTATAAATATGATTTAAGTGAAAACAACAAATCATCGGGTGTAATAGTAGATATTCACCAATATCAAACTCATACATGGATCGCCCAGGCGAATGATTTGACTCGTATTGGTCGCGGAGTTGATATTCACTTTTCATTTGATTATCCAATCATAGATATTCATCATTTTGGTAAGGATTTATTGGTTGGTACCGAGGGTGGAGGAATTTATTCTATCGATTTGCAAACGAATAGAATTAAAAAGTTGAAGCACCATGAAACGTTAAGCGTACACGCCATCAAAACTATTGAGGACCGTTGTTTTATGATTGGGAATAATGGTTTATTCGAATTGAAGAAGCAGGATACACTTTACAGCTTTTTAGAAATAGCGAAAACAAAAGAGCTTGAGATTGGTGAGTTTAATAGAGAAGTACTTTCATACAATAATCGAGAATTATTAATAGGAGGGACGAGAGGCCTATTTGCTTATAATCTTGACCAAAAGGCAAAAGCGTTACCAACTAGAATACTTATTGATAAAATTTTTATTGATGATTCAATTTTGGCACCGCAGTATTACTTGCAGGCTCAAGACGCAGATTATTCTTTAACACTATTAAACGATCAAGCAACTATTTACTTTCATTTTGAATTAGTAAGTCCAAATGTTAAGACCCAGATGCCAGTTGAATATGTTTTAGATGGAACTTTAGTAGACATAAGTAAGGACAACAGATCTTTCTCAATTACCAATTTGTCACCAGGAAAGCACGAATTGAAGATTCAATTGAAAAATTACGATGGAATTGTTACTGACTCAATTCAATTTGAGATCAATAAAAAGGCTAAAATTTGGAAATACCCAGCGTTTCAGATGATTTCTTCGATAGGTTTACTTTTTCTTATTGCATCTACTTTAGTTGTGCATGAAAGAAAGAGGAAAGCAGATGTTCGTCTCAAGCTTCTTGAGACGGAAAAGGAGCTACTAGCCTCTAAAGCTAATGAGTCAAAGGCTTTACTTGATAAGAGGAATACGGAATTAGAATTTCAACTTATTAAAACGACTAATCGAATAGAGATTTTAAATGAGTTCAAAGTGAAGTTTAAAGAATTAAGCTTGCTTTCAAAGTCGTCTGTTAATTTTGATTCAAAATTAAGTGAAATAAAGCGTAAAATAGATAGAGAAATTAAAAATGAAATTTATTGGGATGAATTGCAAGATAAATATTATCGAATTAATGAAAATCTAGTCTATGAAATAAAGAAAAAATATCCGCAATTAACAAAAGGTGATATCGATTTTATATTGCTCTCTTTAAAGAATCTTACATCCAAAGAGATAGCTACAATATTAAATATCACTATATATGCTGTAAGAAAGCGAAAGTATCGAATAAAAAAGAAGATGAATCTAGACGATTCGGACGATTATTTAAAACAATTCATAAAAAAATAGAAAATTCATGAAATTAAAAGTTTTCATAGCCTTCTTTTTGCCTGTTTTAGCTTATGGGCAAAACTTCGTCAAATGCGATGGTAAAGCGATAGTTAAACCCAATGGAGATACATTAATAATTCGTTCCATGGGATTGGGCAATTGGATGGTGCAAGAGGGTTATATGATGCATACAACTAGTTTTGCCGATGCACAGTATCAGTTGCGCGATACAATAGAAGATTTAATTGGGACTCAGAACATGAATGAGTTTTATGATGCGTGGCTTGATAATTATGTTACCAAAAGGGATATCGACTCATTAAAAAGTTGGGGCTTTAATACAATTCGACCTGCCCTACACTATAACTTATTTACACTTCCTATTGAAGATGAGCCAGTTGCAGGGCAAAATACGTGGTTAAGTCGTGGTTTCGAATTAGTAGACTCCTTAATATCATGGTGTGAACAAGCAGGAATGTACATTATTTTAGATTTGCATGCTGCACCAGGAGGTCAAGGCTATAACAGCGCAATTAACGATTATGATCCGTCGAAACCTTCATTATTTGAGAGCTCTGCTAATCAAGCTAAGACTGTTTCACTTTGGAAGAAATTAGCAGACACTTATGGACAGGATACAATTTTTATTGGTTGGGATCTAATAAATGAGCCTAACTGGAATTTACCCGGAGGAACTCAATTAAAAAACCTCTATGTGGACATCACGGACAGTATTAGAAGTGTAGATACAAATCATATAATTTTTATTGAAGGTAATTGGTTTGCAAATGATTTTACTGGCCTAACGCCACCATGGGATGGTAATATGGCTTATTCACCCCATAAATACTGGTCGCCAGTTGAGACAGATGCTGATATAGAGTACATTACAATTTTGAGGGATACATATAATGTTCCCGTTTGGGTAGGTGAAACAGGAGAAAATTCTAATGAATGGTTTACAGGATTAATTACATTGTTAGAAAATCAGGGTGTTGGATGGTCATGGTGGCCATTAAAGAAGCTTGAAACTATTAATGCGTCTTTATCCATCCCCAAGAACCAAGGTTATAACGATTTATTGAATTATTGGAATGGAAATAGTTCTACAACTCCGTCAGTTGCTTCTGCCAAGAGTGCTTTGCTTCAACTCGCTGAAAACACAAAAAATGAAAACTGTGATTTCAACCGAGATGTAATAGACGCAATGTTTAGACAGGTCTACGATAAAACTGCTGTTCCTTGGAAGCAACTCGCTATTCCAGGAATCATCCATGCATCTGAGTATGACTTAGGTCCATCAGGAGTTGCTTATTGGGACACAGAATCTATGCAGCTTAATCCCCCTAACTCATGGAATTCAGGGTGGATTTACCGTAATGATGGAGTCGATATTGAGTACACTTCCGATACAACTATGTCAAACGGTTATAAGGTCGGTTTCATTGATAGTGGTGATTGGATGCGCTATACAGTTAATGTAGCAATGGATAGCGTATACGAATTAAGAGTGCGTCAGGGATGTGGGTTTTCAACCGGGGCCAATTTTTATTTTTCAGCCAATGGAACTAGGATCACACCAGATGTTTATGCGACAAATACTGGTGGTTGGGACGCGTTTTCAACCAAGGTCATTAGTAATGTAGTACTTCTAAAAGAAGATACGGCTCTCACCTTTCATGCGAACGATGGAGGAATGAATCTATTGAGTTTTGAATTGGTTCCGGTGGCATCGTTGTCTAGTATTTCCTCTAACTACGTTTATTCTAAGACTAGAGATGCTCATACTATAGAGGTACAAATCAACAAGCCAATACTTTCAGGCACGTTGGGAGCGGCTTCCGATTATGCTGTGATTGTCAACGGCACAAATGTTACGGTAAATTCTATATCACAAAGTACAGACAACTCTCGAGTATTGTACCTTGGTGTTGCGTCTAGCTTGACCTTTTTGGACGAGATTAAGGTGAGTTATACAGGTAGTGATTTGCAGACAGTAGATAGTTTGCTGGTACAAAACTTTACTCAGGAGGACGTACTTAATGACCTGCCCAGATTCAATGTTATCCCAGGTAAAATAGAAGCCGAATCATTCAGCGAAATGGATGGCATTTCTTTAGAAATTACCTCTGACGTAGGCGGTGGTAAGAATATTGGTTACCTAGATCCAGGAGATTACTTGGTGTACGAAGTGAAGGTTCAAGAAACGGGCACGTATAATGTCACTTACAGACACGCATCTGAGAGTAATGGTGCCTTTAAGTTAGATCTGTTAGATACAGCGGGCAACCAGTTCAGTAGCATACATACTGTAACTGTGCCCTCCACTGGTGGTTGGCAAACCTGGCAGTCCTTAACAAAGAGTGGCGTCTACCTTGTGAAGGGAGATTATTTATTAAAATTGGCTATTCTCCAAGCGCCATTTAATCTAAACTGGTTTGACTTTGATCTGGCAGTGGGGATTCCAGAAAACACTACAGAAAAATTTGTAGTATACCCCAATCCTACCAGTGGTGCAATCCATATTCAGGGCGATTTTCTTACCGCTGGTCCCGTATGGCTAACACTCTACAGCAACCAAGGTCAGATTGTTTATAAATCGAACGACATGAATATCATAGATTCATACACCCTTCCGGTCAAACATCTTTCCTCAGGTCAATACTTCATGGAAGTTATTCGCTTCGACGGTAAACGTAGCATTCAGAAAGTGCTGGTACGTTAACTGGGTTGACCAATAAAACCCAAAAGGCCGGGGACTTGTCCCCGGCCTTTTTGGTTTTAACCCACAAGTTCTTTTTCTAATTCTTCTAAGGACCTGCCTTTGGTTTCGGGAATGAATTTTAACACTAAAATCAAACCAATTAGTGCAAATATTCCATAGAGTAAAAAGGTTGTTGCGCTACCTAAATTTGAGAGCTCCCAAGGAAACACGAACTGTACTAGCGTTGAGACGATTGAATTAATAAATCCTACAAAAGAAATAGCAACACCGCGTAATTTGATTGGGAAAATCTCTGAAAACAGCACCCACATAACAGGGCCTAAAGAGACGGCAAAACAAGCTACAAACCCCAGGATGCCTATTAAAATCAACAGAGGATTCATATTTATGGCCGCTTCAAGAATTTCCCCTTCATATTTTTTTGCGTATTCTACTCCAAGTGCTTTTTGAGTGGCATGTTTGAAGGAGATGTCATCACTAAATTTTTGTTCGCTAAGGT
The DNA here is from genome assembly GCA_023254905.1 of Crocinitomicaceae bacterium. Lineage (GTDB taxonomy): Bacteria > Bacteroidota > Bacteroidia > Flavobacteriales_D > Crocinitomicaceae > UBA4466. The sequence goes on from JALRKF010000077.1 coordinate 14,311, forward strand.
GCGCTAGGGCACTCGAGACTTCTTTGGGAAACTGTGCTAGGGAATCTTCACTTAAAGTATAGGAAGCCGAGTTAAAGCCATAGGCCAATAGTCCCATGAAAACTACAATGCCGCCAACCCCAGCGGTCAACAATGGCTTTCTGCCTAATCTGTCAATAAGCGACATGGCAATGATGGTGAAAACGAGGTTGGTTACGCCTACAAGCACCGCTTGTATGAACGAGGCATTCGTGCCTATACCGGACTGCTCAAAAATCATAGGTGCATAAAAGAAAACCGCGTTAATACCCGTAATTTGTTGTAGAATAGAGACAATTAAACCGATGGTCAGTACCAAACGCATGGCAGGCTTGAAGAGCTGAAAGTAGGAGATTTTGTTTTTTTCATGCTCCAATTTTAGTGACTCTCTGATATTTGCCAATTCTTTTATGGCTTCCTCATTGGATGAGAATTTATTCATCACAGCTAGAGCCTGTGGTTCCTTGCCTTGAGTGATAAGCCATCTAGGGCTTTTGGGCACTGTGAAAAGACAAAAAAAGTAGATAATCGCGGGAACTACTTCCACGCCGAGCATCCATCTCCAATTGTTTTCTTCAATGCCTAGGTAATTTACCCATGCGGCATCTGAATTCGCTAAAGAAAGGATGTAATAATTGCTAAAGAAGGCAAGGGTAATCCCTATTACTATATTCAGTTGATTGAAAGACACCAATCTTCCTCTAGAAGACGCTGGAGCTATCTCAGCAATATACATAGGTGCTAGAATGAGTGAAGCGCCCACCCCTATTCCTCCGAGCATTCGGAATAATAAGAAGGACAGATAGCCAGTTGCCAATGCGGATCCTACAGCGCTGATAGCGAATATAATTGCACAGTATTTCAACAAAACTCTACGCCCATACACGTCACTTAAAGGGCCGGAGAACATCATTGCTACTGCTGCAATTGCCGTGAGCGAGCTGACAGATATACCCAATTCAATATCCGTTAGTAAAAATTCTATTTGTACAAATTTGTTAACTCCGGAAATCACCGAAGCATCAAAGCCCATTAAAAAGCCGCCCAAGGCCACAATAACAGCTACGCGTGTCGTAAAACGTGTGTTCGACATTTTTGCTATTTTCTGAATTCATGCTTCACCCAATCCACTTCCATTAGCCATTCGCCAGTCATATCATAATTGGTTATTTTGGCATAGTTAAGTATAGCGAACATCGGCTCGGGATATAAGTCTCCATCTCCTAGATTACGATAGACCTCTTCTCCGTCTAGCCTATAGACAAGGTCACTTCCTTCCCATTCCACACTGTATTCATGAAACTTTTCCAACTGACTTTCTACGTTTGTACGTTTACTCCACCAATCGCCTTTGTCACATTCTAACAAGTTCACAATTCTACCTGTTGTATATGCATTTTTCATGTGGTCGCCATGGTGCTCAAATATGTCAATTTCACCAGAGCCTGTTTTAGGCCAGCAAATTGATTCATTTTCCTCCTGAACTGGATATTCATCATTATTTGCACCTAATATCCACCACGCAGGAAATTGGCTTGGTTCGCCATTGGTTTGCAACCTCAATCGAGCGGTCCACCTTCCTTTTATGAACTCTTGTTTGTTTTTAGTACAAATCCTACTTGAGACAAATGATGTTGGTGGATGCAGGTTACCATGTTTATCAAAGTAGTCGCAATCTATGGTTGAATCCAATTGAATTACTCTCATTTCTAGAATTCCATCTTTTATTCTTAGCGTATTGTACTTACCCTTTTCCACATAGCAATGGACTTCGTCGTTCACCCATACAAGCTGGTCCTGCCAATTGTTTGAATCAAAAAAGTTAAAATCATCAAAGAAGTCAACCTCCCATTTTTTCGTAGAATCAGGATTATACGTTGAACAGGGTAAAAGCTGAAAAAAGATGACAGAAATAATCATTAAGAAGTGCATGATAATAGATTTTTTTGTTTATCATAATTAGTCAATCACGCTGAGTTAAAGAAGAGACTTTATTGAGACAATTAGAAATCTTTATAATATGGAGTCCAAAATTAATTTGAAATCGAATCAATCATTGACTGTAGACCAAATTAATCCGATTAAAATAAATAAGTAACCTAGTGTTATTCATGTCTACAGATTGTCTTATAGATAATTTTCTTTGACTAAACAGAGCGTTGTTTATTTACAAATATTATTGCTCCAATAAGCAGTGTAAGTAAAACGCAATTCAATTAGATTAATTCAAAGCATGATGTACAAAAAAATTATTTTTCTTGCCTTCTTTATTCAAGCATGCAGTGCAAACGATCAAATAGAACTTGAAGTTTATGAAACATCATCATCCGGTCATCAACTTACAAGTGTAGATGACTTTGTAACTTCAGAAAATCATTCAGAGATCACAATAAACCAGGATACACGCTATCAGGAAATAATTGGATTTGGAGGAGCATTCACGGAGGCTTCTGCCTATAATTTAAGCAAATTGAGTCCCTCAAACCGCACTGAAGTGTTGAACGCCTATTTTTCGAATGTTGGCTCTGATTATAGTCTAACAAGGACGCATATGAATTCATGTGATTTTGCCTTAAATAGTTACTCATATTCTCCAGTAGAAGGAGATGTGCAATTAGTGAATTTTAGCGTCGAAGAAGATCAGAATGATCTAATTCCTTTGATACTTGATGCTCAAAAAATCAGTGAAAATGGATTTAAAATTATTGCATCGCCTTGGTCCGCTTCACCTTGGATGAAAGATAATAATGACTGGAGAGGGGGAAAACTAAAAGAAGAGTATTATGATACGTGGGCCTTATTCTTTAGTAAGTATGTCGATGCATATCGCTCGGAAGGGATTGATATTTGGGGTTTTACAGTTGAAAATGAACCTTATGGAAATGGAGGTAATTGGGAAAGCATGCATTTTAGTCCTTCGGAGATGTCTAGATTTGTTAAGGATCATTTAGGTCCGAGATTGGAAATGGATGGTAAGGAGGAGATTGTCATTTTAGGGTTTGATCAAAATAGACAAGGTATTCCTGAGTGGGCAGATGAGATGTACAAAGATGAAGACGTTAAGAAATATTTTGATGGAATGGCAGTTCATTGGTATGAGAGTACTTATGATTATTTTCCGGAAGAATTAAGTTATGTACACCGGAGTGCACCTGAAAAGCTTATAATCCAAACGGAGGCATGTGTAGACAATCAAATACCTGTGTGGAAGAATGATTCTTGGTACTGGGAAAAAGAAGCCACAGATTGGGGCTATTATTGGAGAGAAGAGGAAAATCGTTATTTACATCCAAAGTATTCCCCTGTCAATAGATATGCAAGGGATATAATCGGGTGTTTAAACAATTGGGTGCAAGGCTGGATAGATTGGAATTTGGTATTAGATCGTCAAGGAGGACCAAATTGGGCAAAGAATTGGTGTGTTGCGCCGGTAATAGTAGATACTGAGAATGATGATATATACTATACTCCGATCTTCTATGTGTTGCAACATTTTAGCAAGTTTATCCGTCCTGGAGCCACAGTTGTAGGTGTCAACGCTTCTGATGATGCCTTAATGGTGACCGCAGCGGAGAATGAAGATGGATCCCTTGTGATCGTTGTTTTTAATGAAGGAGAACAGCTTAGAAGCTTTCAGTTGGTAACCGAATATGGTAACTCAATTGTTTCTATCCAGCCACGCTCAATACAATCCATTATAATTAATTCTACGCCTCAATAGGGTTTAAAACAATGCATGATCCAAGAGTGATTTCTTGTACACTAGACATGGTGATCAATAGGGTTTGTTATTGATATTCAGGCCGAATCGTATGATTAATTAAAATTTAACTAAGGCTCTCCAATCACAGCCACGATTTCTTTGACCATTTCAGGCGTAAGTAAGCGTGTCTTTTTGACGTAACCCAGATTATAAAGCTTGTCCATTAAGGTCTTATTCCGGGTGATCCAAATGCGTCGGAGAGGAAGGGTTTTGAACCCAACTCTCCAATATGCTCAATATCAGTAATTTACGAGAACTCTTTTCGCTAAGTCAACCCGCTAAGCAACCCAATCGGCCTCGGAGGGCATTTCGCCCAATTGCTTGACTTAACAAGGCGAATATAAAGGATTTCACCTAAAGGTTCGATTCTCTATAAGCTCGTTCTTCAGATAATCAGTTAGGTTCGAAAAGTCTCGAACACGGCTTGCAGAACCGCCAGAAGTTCTGTCAAGGTTGAATTCATCACTGAATACGTGGGATTTCGCTGTATTCATGAAATGAAAAAAGTTGTTCGAGGATCAATAAATGCGATGTATTAGGGCGACGATTAAAGTGGATCGTGCGAAGCACGAGATTGGATATATACATTTTAAGTAGATTAGTTAAACCTTTTTTGTACCATTGCCTTAAGTGTGCGACTA
>JALRKF010000081.1 GCA_023254905.1 Crocinitomicaceae bacterium
AGCACCGCCACGAACAACGCAGGTCCGATCCAAAGCCACTCAGGATGTTGCCATTTGAATGCCATTAGAATGCAGTTTGCTTTGTTGTACTTGCTTCAAGTCCTGTCTCTGAATATGAAAAGATATAACCACGATCTTCGTCAAATCCACCGTCTGTTAGGAACGCAGAACCCCAGTGACTAATCAGTGGTGTAATTGTATTACTAATAAGAACAACACCTGTTTTATTAACATGTGCTTCGGCTGCGCCTGCACCTGCAGCGGCTCCCGCAGCAACCCCAGCTCCTGCTGAGGAACAATCGGCTGATGATTCGAAATATGTCACAGTGAAGTCTCCTATTATTGGAACTTTTTATAGATCCCCAGGTCCGGACAAAGATCCATTCATCAACGTTGGAGATACTATCGCAGTTGGAGATACGGTTTGTATCATTGAAGCAATGAAACTTTTCAATGAGATTGAATCAGAAGTTAGCGGAAAGATCGTCAAGGTATTGGTAGATGATTCATCACCAGTCGAGTATGATCAGCCTCTCTTCTTAGTTGATCCGTCATAATTATTATTGACTCATAATCGGATTGATCCGATGATAAAATAGTTACCATGGGTATGTTTAAAAAAATATTAATTGCCAACCGTGGAGAGATTGCCTTACGCGTAATTCGTACTTGTAAGGAAATGGGAATCAAAACGGTTGCTGTTTATTCAACGGCAGATAAGGACAGCTTGCATGTTCGTTTCGCCGATGAGGCAGTCTGTATAGGACCTGCAGTGAGCGCTAAATCATATCTGTCTATCCCGAATATTATTGCAGCTGCAGAAATCACAAATGCTGACGCGATTCATCCGGGATACGGATTTTTGTCAGAGAATGCGAAGTTCTCGCGTGTTTGTAAAGAGCATGAGATAAAATTTATTGGAGCGACGCCTGAGCAAATAGATGGAATGGGAGATAAATCCAATGCAAAAGCCACAATGATTGCAGCTGGAGTCCCTTGTATTCCTGGTTCTGATGGCTTGCTTAAGGATCTTGCTGATGCGAAAAAAGTAGCAAAGCAGATCAAATATCCGATTATTCTGAAAGCTACTGCGGGAGGTGGTGGAAAAGGAATGCGTATCGTCTGGAAAGAAGAAGATATGGAAGCAGCATGGAATGGAACACGACAGGAAGCGGCTGCGGCATTTGGGAATGATGGAATCTACATGGAGAAATTCATAGAAGAACCGCGCCATATTGAGATTCAGATTGCGGGAGACCAGTTTGGAAATGCGTGTCATATGTCAGAAAGAGATTGTTCAATACAGCGTAGACACCAGAAGTTAGTGGAAGAAACGCCAAGTCCATTCATGACGGATGATCTGCGAGAGAGAATGGGTAAAGCAGCAATACTAGCCACAAAAGCGGTAGATTATGAAGGTGTTGGTACGGTTGAGTTCTTAGTCGATAAAAATCGTGACTTCTACTTTATGGAGATGAATACTCGAATTCAGGTAGAACATACAATCACAGAAGAGGTAATTAATTTTGACTTGATAAAAGAGCAAATAAAGATTGCAGCAGGGGAAAAGATGTCAGGGTCAAATTATTACCCACAAATGCACTCTATACAGTGCCGTATAAATGCAGAGGATCCATACAAAGATTTTCGACCTTCACCAGGTAAGATAATTAGTTATCATTCTCCGGGAGGCCATGGTGTAAGAGTTGACACACACGCGTATGCTGGTTATGCCATTCCACCGAATTATGATTCGATGATATCAAAGCTGATTGTCGTAGCCCAGACTAGAGAGGAGGCAATCAAAAAAATGAAAAGAGCCCTTGATGAGTATATTATAGAAGGTATACAGACTACAATTCCTTTCCACCAGAAGCTTATGGATGATAAGGATTTTAGGAAGGGTAATTTTACAACAAAATTCATGGATACATTTGAATTCTAAATGGAAAGAGAGCCGAGGCTCTCTTTTTTATGCTATCCACATCTGTGGTTTCAAAACTAAACTATCTAGAAAAGTGCATTAAGGAGAGGATTCAATACATTTGGTATAAATGAGTAAAAAAGCGGAAAGATATAATTCGAGAGGTCTCAAAACTAGTTACATATCAACAACGTTTGGAGTATCATTAGTGCTTTTTATGATTTCTTTGATCATGGGAGGACAGTTTGGTTTTGACGCTATTCAGAAGCAGGCAAAAGAAAGTCTGCAGGCGGATATTTTCTTCCTGCCGGATATAAATGATGCGGAGAAGAAGAAGATCGAACAGGAATTAAAGACCTGGGATGAATTTTCAGAGGTGCTTTACATTTCTCAGGAGAGGGCGATTGAAGAGCTGGCCGGAACAGGCCAGAATCCAAAGGAAATTTTAGAAATTCTTGATGGCGAATTCCCAATAGATGCGAATATTACGTTTATGCCAAAAGAGCAGTTTGCAACAGTTAAAGGCATGCAAGACATAAAGTCTAAACTGGAGCAAGAATACGCAAATCGAATTTTAGAGGTAAGTTATCAGGAATCTAGTGTGGAGGATGTAAACCTTGGTTTTAAACAGTTTGTATTTTTGTTCGGATTAATAGGTTTATTGTTAATTCTTATAGCGGTGGCGATGATAAATAATACGATCAGGTTGGCTCTCTATTCAAAAAGATTCTCAATTAAGACGATGCAGTTAGTGGGAGGAACTTCCGGTTACATACGTCGACCATTCATTTTTCAAGCGGTTGGTATAGGATTGATAAGTGGAATAATTGCAATGGCCTTGTTTACAGGATTAATCTATGTTTTAAATCAACTTATGGAAACCATTCAGATTAGTTTTCCAATTGAAATTTTAGCAATATTCTTTGCAGTTTTGATCCTACTCGGTATTCTGTTAACAGTCATCTCGACATGGTTCGCTCTTAACAAATTTTTACGAATGAAATTGGATGATTTGTATTAAATTTGGCGCATGGGTAAGAAGAACAAATTAGCAAATCAGGAAAGCAATACAAATCTTGAAAAAGAGGTTTCTCCAGAGTCTGAAATTAACTTCATGAACACGTCAAAAGCCTCTCTTAAAGATTACAGTAAATCTGCTCCATTCGCATTTGATGCTAGAAACTATAAATTACTGCTTTTAGGTCTTGCTATTAATATTCTAGGCTTTATTTTAATGATTGGAGGAGCCTCGGAAGATCCAGCTCAGTTTAATGCAGACGAACTTTTTAGTGAAACGAGAATAACAGTCGCACCGATACTGATCGTTGTTGGGTACGTTGTTGTATTCTATTCGATCATGAAGAAAAATAAAGAGAATAAAGATTAATCTCTAGATGAGTTACCTTGAAGCGATAATACTGGGTTTTATCCAGGGGCTCACAGAATTTTTACCGGTAAGCAGTAGTGGACATCTTGAGTTGATGAAGGCAATACAAGGGCAAGAAATCACAGGAGAATCCGGGATGTTGATGACGGTAGTATTGCACTTTGCTACTGCATTAAGTACCATTCTTGTTTTCAGAAAAGACATTGGAGAGATTTTCAAAGGAATTTTTCAATTTAAGTTGAATGAGGAATTTTATTTCTCCTTGAAGATTTTACTATCCATGATTCCAGCAGTGATTGTGGGTGTGCTTTTTGAAGACGAACTTGAATCACTGTTTACGGGAAAGATCATGTTCGTTGGATGGATGCTTCTATTAACAGGGGCCTTATTGATTCTTGCTGATCGTGCAAAGAATTCAGACAAAAAGGTTGGTTTTGGACATGCCGTTATCATTGGAGTTTCACAGGCAATAGCAATTCTACCTGGTGTTTCGAGATCTGGTTCTACCATTGGGACTTCGGTTCTACTGGGCATTGACAGAAGTAAAGCAGCGCGTTTTTCCTTTTTAATGGTTGTTCCCTTGATTTTGGGCAAAATGGCTAAAGACTTATTGGATTATAAATTAGCAGTGGGTCCAGAAACATCGGAGGATACTCTTGGAATTGGTGTGTTGATCGCTGGCTTTATCGCGGCATTTGTAACGGGTTATTTCGCCTGCACATGGATGATTCAACTCGTAAAGAGAAGTAAGCTTACGTATTTTTCTATATACTGTTTCGCTATTGGAACGGTCGCCATTACCTGGGAATTGATTGGTTAGTATGGTCTATGAATTTGCATCGGGGTCAACAATTTTAGTAGATAAACCCTACGAATGGACATCTTTTGATGTTGTGAACAAATTGAGGTGGCACCTCCGAAAGAAACTTGCCGCAAAGAAAATAAAGGTTGGACACGCTGGAACATTAGATCCACTAGCTACAGGGCTTCTAGTGATTTGTATAGGAAAACATACAAAAAAGATTAACGATTTCATTCAGGACGAAAAGGAGTATACTGGAACAATTTTACTCGGAAAAACGACCCCATCTTTTGATCTTGAAACACCTTTTAGTCACGAATTTGATATTTCACATATAACACGGGAAATGCTCAATGAGGTCGCTTTAAGTTTTATTGGAGATCAAGATCAGATACCACCTATATATTCTGCAAAACAGATCGATGGTAAACGAGCATATGAACATGCGCGAAAGGGCAGAGATATTCAATTGAAGTCTAATAAGATTAACATTTCTGCGTTTGAAATAAATATAGATTGCTTTCCAGAGATTATGTTTAGAATTGTTTGTAGCAAGGGAACTTATATTCGGTCAGTAGCTAATGACTTTGGAAAGAGATTGAATTCTGGAGGAACCCTGATCGAGTTGAGGCGAACACGTTCTGGGGAATTTAATATCGATGAAGCGAAATCGGTAGATAAATGGATAGATTTTATAGAAAATATGCCTCTTTAAACATCATATATTTTTTATCTTTGCGACCCCAATAAAAAAGATTTTAGGAATCACAAAAAAGTTGGTTATGAATAAAATGAAACTTTCTCAGTTTAACTTCAATCTTCCTGAAGAACTGATTGCGAATTATCCAAGTGAAAATAGAGACGAATGTCGTTTGATGGTAATCCATCGCGAGACAGGCAAGATTGAGCATAAATTGTTTAAGGATCTTATTGATTATGTTGATGAGGGAGATGTGATGATCATGAACAACACAAAGGTGTTTCCTGCTAGAATGTATGGGAACAAAGAAAAGACAGGGGCTAAAATCGAAGTTTTCTTACTTCGGGAACTGAACAGGGAAAGTCTATTGTGGGATGTTTTAGTAGATCCAGCAAGAAAGATAAGAATAGGAAATAAACTGTATTTTGGGGACGATGAGTCATTAGTAGCTGAAGTGATTGATAATACAACTTCAAGAGGGAGAACATTGCGTTTTCTTTTTGATGGTCCTTATGAAGAATTTAAAAAGAAGATTACTGAATTAGGCGAAACACCACTACCAAAGTATATCAAAAGGGATGTTGAGGATTCCGATGAAGAGCGTTACCAAACGATTTACGCTAAGGAAGAGGGAGCAGTAGCAGCTCCAACTGCGGGCTTACACTTCTCTCGTCAGCTAATGAAGCGTCTTGAATTGAAAGGAGTTGATTTTGCGGAAGTTACACTTCATGTAGGGTTGGGAACTTTTCGCCCTGTGGAGGTAGAAGATCTTACAAAGCATAAGATGGACTCGGAGCAAGCAATTATTACTCAAAAAGCCGCAGATGTTGTGAATAATGCTAAACGGAATAAGAATAAAGTTTTCGCAGTGGGAACAACATCTATGAGATCAATTGAAAGCTCTGTATCTACGGACGGGTTATTGAAACCCTTTGACGGTTGGACAAATAAATTTATATTCCCTCCTTATGATTTTAGTATTGCAGATGCTTTGATCACAAATTTTCATACACCACTCTCAACATTGTTGATGATGATCTCAGCGTTTATGGGGCATGAGTTGATGCATGAGGTTTACGCTGAGGCGGTCAAAGAGAAATACAGGTTTTATTCATATGGAGATGCGATGTTGATCATCTAGCATGAAAAAGAGCATATAATAAAAAAGGATGTCGTAGTTTCGACATCCTTTTTTCAATCATAGTAGTTAGTGAATTTCTTTGATTTACCAACCAACCGTTGCAAATCGACGACAAGATACAATTTTTAATCGATAAACAAAATCTCGAATAAAAAGTGATGGTGAAAAAGTCCTAGTTCTTAGAAAGACTACCCCAAATAATGCTTAATTTTGCATCAGTTTATTGAACGGTTTTTGCACGAATGAGTATTTCTGAAAAAATAAAGAGCTATTTGGTGTTTGCCAAATTTAGACTGTCCTTTTTGGTAATTCTTTCGGCCCTTTCCGGCTTTCTTTTTGTGGGAGGAGATTCATTAATCAAGATTTTCTATTTAGGGATTGGTGGAATTTTGGTTACAGCTGCATCGAATGGTAGTAACCAGATTTGGGAAAAAGACCTAGACAAACTCATGAAGAGAACGGAATCTAGACCTATTCCGCAAGGTCAAATGTCTGTAAGAGAAGGAATCATTGTTGTAATCCTCTCGCTTCTTGTTGGGCTGATCTTTTTGTATCAATTAAATCTGATTTCCGCCCTATTAGGTTTATTAGCATTCATCTCATACGTGTTTATCTACACACCAATGAAACGTGTTTCTCCTTGGGCCGTATTTGTTGGAGCATTTCCAGGAGCAATTCCACCAATGTTAGGAGCAATAGCAGAAACGGGGAGCTTCGGGTTGATTCCCGGCGTACTTTTCTTCGTGCAATTTACATGGCAATTTCCTCATTTTTGGGCAATAGCATGGGTTGCTTATGATGATTATAAAGTAGGAGGATTTTCATTGCTACCCTCGAAAAGTGGTAAAACCAAGAACTCAGCATTCCAGATCGTTGCTTATTCACTGGCCTTGATACCATTCAGTCTTTTGCCTTGGTTACTCAGTTGGACAGGATCTATATCGATGATCGTTGCCACAATTCTCGGAGGTATATTCTTCTTGTATTCTTATCGCCTATTTCTAACATGTGAAGATAAAGATGCAAGAAAGTTGATGTTTGCTTCTTTTTTCTACCTACCTATTATTCAGTTTGTTTATGTCTTTGATAGAATAGAAATAGCGATACCAAATTTTTAATTATGCAAAACGAAGAATTAAATCCAGACGGAATCACACAACAGAACAAGGCGAAGAAAAACCTCGTTTACATCGGAATGTTCAGTGTAGTGATGTTTTTTGCAGGACTTACATCTGCATACATCGTCTCCATGGGAGACTCATTCTGGGTAAAAACACAATTACCACAGGCTTTTTGGATAAGCACAGTTATCATCATAATCAGCTCGGTTACTTTTCAGTATGCAGTGAGGTCGATCAAAAAAGGAAACAGTACAGGATTAAAAATAGGTGTAGTAGCTACATTTATTCTGGGACTTGCGTTCATTTATTTTCAGTTCAAAGGGTATGGAGCCCTTTCTGATATGGGGGTGAGAGTTAACCAGGAATTGTTTGTTGATGAGGGGTACTATGGATATGATGAGGTTACAAGGCTTGGTTATTATGATGTGAAATACAATGATAAGTTGATTACATCTGATGGATATCATTTTTTCATTGATGGGAAACCCTTATCAAATGAAGTCAGAGAGAATTTAATGACTTTCATGAGTCAATTTGCTGATCAAAAATACACCATGTGGGATGCGCTGACAGATAAGACGCTGCGCCGAAATGAATTCTTAAACGATTCGATTGACTTCATGGTCACCCCATCCGACAATATTACACTCATGTACCGAGATGAAATTATGTACATTGATAACGGAAAGCTATATCGATCAGATTCAACCGAGATCAAAAGAACCGATAAGCTGAGATTAAGAAATTTAGCTAACAACGTGCGTGATAGTCGTGGAGATTTTTATGTTAAGGGCATTATGGGTAAAGACTTCCACGTAATCTATCGCCCGGCTTATATCGAGACAGCAGAGGGCGATAGAATTTCTAACAAAGAGAAAGGGAATTACTATGAATTGGAGTACGTAAATAGGCGATTGAAATATAAAGGAATGAATGGTTATTTAACGGAAAATGATTTAAGAAAAGCTACGGAAACAGCGGATACTGCATCAGCTTATTTATGGATCATTACCTTTGCTCATTTATTACACATTTTGGTTACCATGTTATACCTAATTCGAGTTGTAATTCATTCATTTACAGGCAGAATAACCCAAGTGAATTACATTGGTTTAAAAATGGGGTCATTATTCTGGCATTTTTTAGGTTTATTATGGTTGTATTTATTACTCTTTTTACTTTTTATTCACTAAACTTGTACCAAAATTTTTGAAAGAATGGCAGGACACGCTACGAAACAAATTGATGCTAAAACGCTTTGGGGTGGTAAGATGTCACCGTTTAGTACGAGCTATGGTAAATTGATGATGTGGTTCTTCCTCGTGTCGGATGCATTGACATTTGGAGGACTTCTGATAGCCTATGGTTTTACAAGACACAGCACTCCTGAAGCATGGCCTATTGGAGAGGAAACTTTTAATTCACTTCCCTTCTTAGGACATGGTTATCCACTTATTTATGTGGCTTTAATGACTTTCATTTTGATCGTTTCTTCTGTTACCATGGTTCTTGGAGTAGAGGCTGGTCATAGGATGGATAAAAAAGGAGTTGTGAAGTGGATGATTGCAACAATCATTGGTGGTTTCTTTTTCCTTGGATCACAGGCTTGGGAGTGGAGTCACTTCATTCATGGCTCAGAATTTGGAAAGATCGAGCTTTCAGATGGATCACAAGCTATCGTAAAAGGACATTTTGGTGAAATTAAGAATTTCGAAATCGTTTCTGTTCAAGAGGGATCTCATCACGAAATAGGAGAAAAGATTGTTGCTGGAGAACATGGTATGTCACAGGCAGATTTGATGCATGAATATCAACATGCTGCAGCGGCAGGTCATATTTACAATAATATGATTACGCTTCACGATGGCTCTGTAGCCAAGATATCGAAAGAATCGAACGACCACATGGAGTTGATTATCAAGTCCAATGGTAGCCAATATAAAGTAGGTGACAGAATAGAGGATAATGTTAAGGCTGCCGAAGTATATGAGCAAGTGATTAACTCAGGAGAGGCAAATAGAGTGATTTATGGTGCGAATCTTGAACAAAATGAGTATGGCCCGCAACAATACGGACAGTTTTTCTTCTTCATCACAGGTTTTCACGGATTTCACGTATTTTCAGGAGTAATCATCAACATTATAATTTGTATTGGAGTGATGATGGGAATCTATCACAAAAGGGGGCATTATGAGATGGTAGAGAAAACCGGTTTGTACTGGCACTTTGTCGATCTGGTATGGGTATTTGTATTTACATTCTTTTACTTGATATAAAAAGGAAAAAACTTAAGAAATGGAAAGAGACGATATCATTGAATATTCATTAGACGCTCATCACAGTGAAGAGCATGGAGCCAAGATCCGCAAGAAAATTTGGTTTGTGACTGCTTTACTAACTGTGATTACAGTTGTTGAAGTTGGTCTAGGAATGTATATAAAACAAGGTTCAGGAGCTTGGCCTTTTGTAAAGTGGTCGTTCATTATTATGACCCTTTTAAAAGCTGGTTACATCGTTATGGTTTTTATGCACTTAGGTGATGAAAGAAAGGGCTTAAGATCTGTAATATTGGTACCATATTTCATCTTCATGCTTTACTTGATCTTCATTGCGCTGTGGGAAGGATTAGCGGTAGGTGTTTCATGGCCTTCGACTTTTGGAATGTAAAGATTTAAGAGAACATGACAAAGAAATTGTCAGCCGGTCGAGCAAAAGTGATATTCACATTTCTACTTTTATTCGCACCGGCTTTTTTATTGATATTTGTTGCCACTCGGAGCTGCGAGCACAAGTTTAAGGAGTTAGATGACTTCGGTGCAGCGATTAACTATTCTTTTATAAAAGCCGATGGAGAATTAGTTAAGGCCGAAGAAATGAAGGGTAACATTGTAATGTTCACGACTCTGCAGACTTCGTGTCCCGAAGAATGTGCTGTATCATTCTGGCATTTAAATCAAAAGATATATCAACACTTAAGAAAAAATAAGAAGAAATTAGGCACCGTAAAGATCCTCTCTCTTGTAACGGATGGTAAGGGTAACCCTATCGAAGATTTAACTCCTGTGGTGGACATGCTTAATGATGAAGTAGAGGATTACGATCCGAATATTTGGATAGTTGCATCAGGAGATGCACGAGCAATGTATAATTTCGAGAAAAACGGAAAGTCTTTACTTCAGAACGGTAAAGAATATTTTGGAGGTGAGGCATTTCAAGAGTTAGTTCTTTTAGTAGATCGAGAAAATCATTTGAGAATGGTTTTATCCGGAGCTTCGGAAGGAATGATCCGAAGAATGTTCGAACATGTGGCTTTACTTAAGAAGAGTTATGACACAAAAGAATATGATAAAGCACATTAGTTGTTTGTTCACTTTACTTGCAATAGTCGCTTGTAAAGATTCAGAAGTAGAACGAGCTTTACCCATTCTGGGTAATAAAGATGTCGAATATATTACTGTGAATGGCAAGGAGTTGGCAGATACACTTTTTCATACTGTTCGTGAGTTTGAATATCTCAATCAGGATTCCGCATATGTAACCTCAAAAGACTTGAGTGGTAAAATCTGGATATCAGATTTCTTCTTCTCATATTGTCCTACCATTTGTCCACCAATGACCTCTCAAATGAAACGATTAAATTCAAATCTTTCTGATTTGAAAGATCACATTCAGTTTTTGAGCTTTTCCATTGATCCTGACAGAGATAGTCCAACTCGTTTACGTGAATATAGAATGCTACATGGAATCAAGAGTTCGAATTGGATGTTTCTGACCGGAGACGAGAACGCGACACACGATTTGGGGGTAAATTATTTTTTTGTTGCTGCAACGGATGATCCAGATGAGCCAGGAGGATTTGCTCATGGTGATATATTCACGCTGGTTGACACAAACGGAAGGGTAAGAGGTATTTATCATGGTACTGAGACTCATGCTGTAGATAGTTTAGAAAAGGATGTTCGTAAATTATTAAGAATTGAATATGGAATCGAAGGAGATAACTAGCGGATTGAGGAAGTGGATTATAATTTTATCGGTAATAATACCATTGGCTGTTGCCGCTTTATTTGGGATAAAGATAGAAGGGGTTGACCTTTCATTTCTTCCTCCAATCTATGCAGGAATTAATGGATTAACAGCAATATTGTTAATTGCAGCTTTAATCTCCATCAAAACCAAAAGAGTTGATCTTCATAAAAGATTGATTCAGTCTTGCTTAATGTTGTCATTATTGTTTTTGCTGGCCTATGTTGCCTATCATATTACCTCAGAGACAACAGTTTACGGAGGACAGTACAAACCAATCTATTACTTTATTTTGATATCTCACATCTTTCTAAGTATTACGGTGATTCCTTTGGTTTTATTTACTTATCTCTTTGCATGGGAAGGTAACTTTGAAAAACACAAGAAATGGGCAAAAGTGAGCTTCCCAATCTGGTTATATGTTGCAGTCACGGGAGTCGTTGTATATTTTATGATTTCTCCCTTCTATACATAGAAAGAACTTCGTAAACCCGACGCGCCGTTTCATCCCAAGAGAATTTTTTCGCACGCTCTAACCCCCTCTCCTTAAGCTCCAATTGTAAATCAGGATCTTCTGCAAGTTGTTTCATTTTGCGAGAGATATCCATTGAATCAAAGGGATCACAATAAAGAGCTGCATCTCCTCCAACCTCAGGAAGGGATGTCCTATTACCAGTAATTATTGGTACACCGGCTTTCATCGCTTCCACAATTGGAATTCCAAAACCTTCAAAATAAGGAACAAAAACAAAAATATTTGCTGCGCCCATCAATTTTGAGAGCTCCTCTAATGAGAGATGACCGGTGAAGTGAATTGAATCTTTGATGTTTTCTGAAATAATAATATCACCACTAGAATTCTTCCAAAGATCAGTACCGACAACCACTAACTCCATAACATTATCTGGATTCTCATTTCTAAAAATCGAATAGGCTTCAATCAGTCTGCGCAAGTTCTTACGAGGGTGCAAAGCACCTACAAATAAGAAGTATGGTTTCCCATTGGTGTATTTCTCGCGAATATTTTCCTTTTTAATATTTGGAAGAGGACTAAAAATATCCGATGCTCCGTTCCAAACTGCCGTAATTTTGTCTAACGATATATCGTATGTCTCCGCTATATCTCTTCTAGAGTATTCAGAAACCGTAAGAATATGATCCGAGACATCAGCAAACTTGGGGAAGTAAGACTTGTAGTATTTCAGGAAATGGCGGGGCAAGTCCTCAGGATAATGCTCAAAGTTCAAGTCATGAATAACCGGTACTTGGGGAATCTTTATAGTTAATGAAAGATAACCATCAGGAGAAAAAAAGACATCAGGCTTGTACTTTTTAATCGCTCTTTTAATTGACCAATTAAACCATATTTTGAACAGAAAGGGATGCCTTGCTTGTGGAGTCAGTACCACTTGTTTTGCATTTGGACCAAAATTAAATTCTGAAGAAGGTTTGCGGTCAAAAAAGAGAATAAAATCGTCCTCCGGATGGGTCTCAACTATACGCTTCACTACCTCATAAGTATACCAGCCTATACCCTCCATTTTATTGGAGATTAATAAACGTGTATTGATTGCGATTCGCATTAAAACTGTAGTATGTAATTGGCTTTTTGCTCTTTCCCTATGGTTGTCTCTGGCCCGTGACCGCAGAACACAACGGTATCCTCTGGTAACATAAACATGGTATTGTAAATGGACTCTTTGAGTGTTTCAAGATCACCTCCCGGAAGATCAATACGCCCAAAACTACCGGCAAAAAGCACATCTCCATTTATTACATAGTTCTCGGATATATTGTGGTAAACAACATGTCCTGTACAATGTCCAGGAGTATAATAAACGGAAAACGAAATATCACCAAAGACTAGCTCCTCATTTCCTTTTAAAAGGATATCTGGTTCTTTAGGTTCTCGATAACCTGGAAAGCCATACATATGTGCATATTGTGACACAGCCATTAATGTTTGAAGGTCTTTTTCATGAAGATAATATGGGACTTCATATTGCTTCGTGATGAAATCAACACCGAGAACATGATCAATATGCGCATGAGTTAGCAAAACAGCCATCGGTTTTAAATGATTCTTTTCGATATACGATAGAAGGGTTTCCTCCTCATCACGATCATAACATCCAGGATCAATAATGACACAATTGGAACCGTCGTGAATTACGTATGTGTTTTCCTGAAAAGGATTAAAAATAAACTTTTCAATATGCGATGGCATGTATATTTTTTTCGTAAAAATAGAACGAAATTAAATAACACATATTTTCGGCACTATTTTTGGACTTGGAGATATCATTATATTTGCAAAAAAAAGAAAATGAAATATACGTTGTTACTTATTGTTGGTTTAATTCTTATGAGTTGTGGTACAAGAGTTCCATACACCACTTCTATTCGAGATGAGTTTGGATTGGATTCAGAGGCTGCGGTTAAGAAGGTTCAATTCTTTACATCTTCAACAATTATTTTAGAAAGATCAAAAGAATCAGGAAATCAAGGAACGAGTGATGATGGAGCCTTGGTAACCAACTCAAGTAAAGAACAAGATAGAGTCATTATACCGATTGGCACCAAATGTGTTTTTGATAGTTATGATGAAGACGAAGGACTCGTGGTTAGGTTTGAGGTAGGTGTAGGAAAAACGATTACCTTCAAATTGAGAGAGGGTCAGAATTCAGGAAAATTCTTTTTGAGTGCGAACTGGAGAAGCGGAAAAAAAGGAGGAGAATTGGAATACGGGAATGAAACATACTATGCGTCACCCACCAGTGCTACAGCCTATTTACAGGTTGTTTTGAAGAAATTGCAGAAAACGAAGAGAAAAGATAGAGTTGTGAAAGGAATGAAAATATAATTGAAAGCTCCCGAAAGGGGGCTTTTTTATTCTAGTTTAGCAGGAGCATTTCAATTAGTTTTTTCTAATGTAACCCCTTGAATTTCCTTTTGGTCCTTGATCATCTTTTTTTGAGGTAGTACCTCTTCGTTGTATTTAGTATAAATGAGGATGCTTAGTATAGTTATGCAGATAACATAAAAGAGAAGCCTAACTAAATACCATTTGGACCCTTTCACAGAAGTGTACTTTTGAAGGTTTATCTTTTTCTCTCGCATGCCACAAATTTAAGCATTTCTCATACCTTTGTTGTCGATGGAAAACAAAACGATACTTGTTTCAGGCGGGGCTGGTTATATTGGTTCGCATACCGTCGTAGAGCTTTTCAAAGCTGGCTATCAAGCGATTATTGTAGATGATTTTAGGGCCTCTAGTGAAAGGATGATTACAGGAGTTCAGGATTTGATCCAAACGGATGTAAAGGTTTACAGAATTGATATTTGCGATAAGGATAAATTAGAAGAAATTTTCGCGTCAAACAAGATTTCTGGAATCATACATTTTGCGGCATTGAAAGCAGTTGGGGAATCAGTCGAAGAGCCATTGATGTATTACAGAAACAATCTGCATGGCTTGATCAACATGGTTGAGCTCGCCGATAAGTATGGGGTGAACAATTTCGTTTTCTCTTCGTCATGTACGGTATATGGTGAGCCTAAGGGAACTAGAAAAGTTCATGAGGGAACTCCAATCGGACATACACCCTCTCCATATGGTGCGACTAAACAAATGGGCGAAAGGATCCTACAGGATTGTGTGAATTCTTCTAAGTTGAATTTGGCAGTTCTTTCGTTGCGATATTTTAACCCTGTTGGGGCGCATCCGAGTGGCCTGATAGGTGAATTACCGAATGGAAAACCAAACAACCTAATGCCCTTTGTGACACAAACAGCCGCGGGTATTCGGGAAAAATTAACAGTTTTCGGGAATGACTATAATACAGCTGATGGGACATGTATCCGTGATTTTATTCATGTTGTTGATTTAGCTCAAGCACATGTCTCTGGGTTAGAGTGGCTCTCAACAGTAGAGGGTAGCAATATGGAATTTGTAAACCTTGGTACAGGAAAGGGGACGAGTGTATTAGAGATAATCAATAACTTTGAACAGCTCACTGGAGTGAAGTTGAACTGGGAATTTGGCAGTAGAAGAGAGGGTGATTTAGAAGAGATATTTGCTGAGACTAAAAAAGCAGAAGAACTGCTCGGATGGAAATCAAAGTTGACATTTAAAGACGCTATTGTAGATGCTTGGAATTGGGAACAAAAATTAATGAATGAATAAGATCAAACTTATACTGCCGTTTTTTATCGCTCCGCTTATTGCAGTAGGACAGTACGATGGAGTAGGGGATAATGAGATCTCACGTTTTCGTCCAGGTACAATGTGGTTCATGACAGGATTTCGACCTGCAATTCCCGAAAAGGTTAGAAAATATGATCGACTAGTTTTTGACATCACCTACAATGATTGGTTAGGGGATAGAGACCCTTTCAAAGTAAGATGGAATTCAATTGGATTTAATTCAAGTTGGATGTTCGATATTCCTATAGCAAAGAGTAATTTGGTCGCTTTAGGAATCGGTCCTAGTTACAGCTTACAACGTTTTGTGCACAATGAGGTTGTTTTAAATGATTCAAGCTTGAATTATACACAGTTTTCGAATCAGCTTAATCTATCTGAAGATTGGCAAGAGGGATTCAATGTACATGAATTTTCGCTACCTGTTGAAATAAGATTTAGAACAAAGGGATGGAAGCATTTCAAATTTCATGTCGGGGGGAAGATAGGTTACAGAACCAATATAATTCGTAGGGCTAAATTTGATAATGGAAGTGAAAAGTACGAAATTCGATACCGCTCATTGCCAGATGTAAGTCATCTCTCTTATAGTGCTCACGCAAGAATTGGAATGAGAAGTTGGGCATTTTTTGCATCGTATAATTTCAGTCCACTGTTCGCTTCTGATCAGAGTATCGAACTATATCCAATCCAATTGGGCTTGAGTGTTTCATTATTCTAATGATGTTCATTGATACGCATACCCACTTGTTTGTTGAGCAATTCAATGAGGACCGAGAGGAGGTTGTGCAGCGCGCAATGGATACCGGTGTTGAAGTGATGCTACTTCCGAATATTGATCTGGAGAGCATTCCTCAAATGAATGAGCTTGCAGCCAAATACCCAAACAACTGTTTCCCAATGATGGGATTACACCCAGGATCAGTTGATCAAAATTGGAAACAGACACTCCAAACAATAGAGAAAGAACTTTTTGAAAATACATATATCGCCGTTGGTGAGATTGGCATCGACCTTTATTGGTCAAGAGAATTTGAAGAAGCGCAGAAAGAGGTGTTCCGTCAACAGGTGCTTTGGGCAAAGGAACTAGGCAAACCAATTGTGATACATGCAAGGGAAGCGTTTGATGAGATCTTTGAGATTATTGATGAATTGAATGATGAGAGTCTAACTGGGATCTTCCATTGCTTCACAGGAACATTGGAACAGGCCAATCATGTGATTAATTATGGAGGCTTTAAAATGGGGCTGGGAGGTGTGCTAACGTATAAAAAGTCTGGGTTAGATAAAGTGATCGAAAACGTGGATCTGAAGCATTTAGTTTTGGAGACAGATTCACCATACTTACCACCAACGCCATACAGAGGAAAACGAAATGAGTCGAGTTATTTGTTGCATATAGCAGAGAAGCTTGCGGACGTTCAATCGATAACATTAAAGCAGGTTGCTGAGGTGACAACCCAGAATGCTAAGGAAATTTTTAATTGGGATTAACTTGATTCGGATGAGCAAACCAAAAATTCTAATAATTTATACAGGTGGTACAATTGGGATGATCAAGAATCGTGAAACAGGAAGTCTGTCCAGTGTAGATTTTACACATGTTTACGATCATATTCCTGAATTGAATAGAGTGAATGCTGAAGTAAGTTCAGTTAGTGTTCAAACCCCAAGGATTCCTCTGAAATAGGCACAGAAAACTGGCAGGAAATAGCCGAAATTATTTCTGATAATTATAAACCTTTCGATGGCTTTGTTGTGTTGCATGGTTCAGACACTATGGCGTACACTGCATCTGCACTTAGCTTTATGTTAGAAGGTCTTCGGAAACCAGTTATTTTAACGGGTTCACAATTACCGATAGGAGTAATTAGAACGGATGGTAAGGAAAACATTATCACTGCCATAGAGATTGCCGCAGAGAAAAGAGCGGACGGATCAGCTTTGATACAAGAAGTTGGAGTGTATTTCGATTATACGCTCTTCAGAGGAAATCGTTGTACGAAAGATTCCGCAGAAAATTTTGAGGCTTTTAGATCTCCGAACTTAAGACCTTTGGCTATTGCCGGTGTAAGTATTCATTATAACGAGGAAATTTTTTGGCAAACTGAGCGCACGGATCTCGTTCTAAGGAAAGACATGTCGGATGAGGTTTTATTGATCAAACTTTTCCCTGGAATGCGTTTTGATTTTCTCTCTAAGATTATTGAAATGAAGAATGTAAAAGGTCTGATAATTGAATCTTTTGGTTCGGGTAATGGACCTTACGATGAGCTATTGAAAAGTGTACTAAAGAAGTTTGACGATAAAGGCGGTATTATATTAAATATAACACAATGCAGTTCAGGATCTGTCTCGGCAGGAATGTATGCGTCTAGTAATATTTTTAAGGAGGCCAGTGTGGTCACCGGAGGGGATATGACTACTGAAGCGGCGGTTACAAAATTAATGTATTTACTTGCAAATGCTCCTTTGGAAAATGTGAAGCAATTATTGCAAGAATCTCTTAGAGGAGAAATGACGCATTGATCAACTTTTTGTACTTTAGCGGCTCGATTTTGGAGAGGTGCATGAGTGGCTGAAATGGCACGCCTGGAAAGCGTGTGTACCCTAACCGGGTACCGAGGGTTCGAATCCCTCTCTCTCCGCAAGCTTTCAGAGAAGCTGTTGATTTTAAGGCAGCTTTTTTGAAAACTTAATTATACCCTTCTAGTCTTACACTAGAACACTTTCCTCTCTCACAATAGTTTTGTCTTTCAAGGATCGAACAAACTTAATGTAGGAATCGATATCTCTTTTTGTAGTAGGAATGCCAACAGAGGCTCTTGTTGACCCGCGTAATCGATTGAGATGGTGTGTTAACTCATAATAATTGCCTTTATCCCTACTTGTGAAGTAGCTTTCAAGCTCATTAGATGTTATACAGTGATTTGCCTCATCTATACCCGGGTTACAAAAGCACCCAGAACGAATAGAAATTTTCATTTCATTAGCCTTGGATTCGATTAGATCAAATGGAATGAGTGAACCATCCGGATTATTGAAAGTCATTATTAGGTTACCTCCTGTGCGAGATCGATTAGCTGGACCGAGTAAATTTAGTTGTGCAACACCTGTATCATGTTTTAGCTTGTTTAATTCATCATAGAGGTACTGAATTAGAGAGTTTACTCTTTCATTGATTCTAGTCATCCCAATACTTTCAATGAAATCCAAACCAGTTTTAATGGCCGGAATATCGAGATAATTGATAGTTCCATTTTCAAACCTTTCATGTGCATTCAAAAGAAAGTGACCTGGATGATTAACACTCACTATGGAAATAGTACCTCCCGCAAACCATTGTTTATTCAGTAATTCAAATTTCGACTTCTTTACTAATAAGCAACCCAATCCAGTAGGAAATCCAAATATTTTGTAGAATGAGATAGAGACAAAATCAGGAGAAACCTCTTTTAGGTCCAGTTTGTTCGTTGGAGAATAGGCTGCAGCGTCCAGTAAAACGTCCCAACCATTATCAGCGGCCTTTTTAATCCATTTCAGATCATGTTTCACACCTGAAGCATTGGATTGTCCAGGAAATGCGAAAAGCTTTCTTTCTATATTTTCAAAGCGACTAAGATTTTCTTCAAGCTTTAAATGGTCCAATTCTAGGTCCTCTATTACTAGAGGTGAATAAGAAAAGCTACCACCATTTTTTCTACAGTACTCCCGTATTCCATTAACTGAATTATGATTGTCAGCTAAAAGAAGAAGATGTGCTTCCTTGTTGAAAGGATAGCATTCACCGATGATTTTTAGAGCTCCAGTTGCGTTAGGTGTAAAAATACAAACGTAGTCGTCTGCATTAAAAAAGGACTTTACCTTTTCCCTTGCTTCGTCAACAAGATTTGTAGCCAATAACGATGTTGGATTTGTTGAATGCGGATTGCCCAGCACCTTTCTGGTTAATAATTCCGTATGTTTTCTTAACTGAGAGATTGAGTGTAAATTGCCACCAGTATAATCAAGATAAACTTGCCTTTCATCATCGAGCCGCTGAAATTCTTGCGCACGAAGCTCTTCGAAAAACTTTTCATGCTTTAAACCGGAAGGAGTCGAGCCATTAAATTCCGTCTTATTTGACCAGTTAAATAGTGAGAACATAATCTGTGTTTAGGTATGCACTAATTTAATCAAATCCCACAATTTTTGGCTATTCGAATAAAATATAATTGTTCATATTTATTGCTCAGCAATCAGAATATTCACATTCAATTTAAGCAGAATACATGATTATTTTTGGAATCCGCGAATAACGGTTAAATAGTTAAAAGACATCGTTTAGTAGGAGATAAACTCATACAATACGAAGACAATGATAAAGTGAAATAAATTTTATTATTTTTGGCTAGATTTTAAACTTAGAATACGATTAAATTAATCTTTGAGAACATGAAAAAAGTAATTAGTTCTTTACTAGTCGCGGCAATGATGACAATAGGTTTCGCGACATTAGTTTCCGCGCAAGAAGGAGATAGTCTCGCTGCAACAGCTGACTCGACAGAAGAAGTAGCTCCTGCAGCTGATGAAACAATCGCTGACCAAGCGCAAGAAGGAGATGTGGAAGAGACTCCTGCAGAAGAAGCGGGAACAGATTTTGTACAGCAATTGAAACAAAAATACATTGAAGGAGATCCGTTGTGGATGACTCCTGTTTTGATCTGTTTGATCATTGGACTCTCGATGTCAATAGAAAGAATCGTATACCTGAATCTTTCCACAATTAACACGCAAAAATTCTTAGACGAAGTCGAAACTGCTCTTAAAAATGGAGGAGTTGATGCTGCAAAAGCTGTTTGTCGAGATACAAGAGGTCCCATTGCATCCATTTTTTATCAAGGCCTAGACAGAGCGGATGAAGGGATCGAAATGGTTGAGAAATCAGTAGTTTCTTACGGAGGTGTACAAATGGGACTTCTGGAAAAAGGACTTTCTTGGTTATCTCTTTTCATTGCGCTTGCTCCAATGCTTGGGTTCCTTGGAACTGTAATTGGTATGATATTCGCATTTGACCAGATTGTATCGGAAGGACAGGTGTCACCAACTACAGTAGCCGGTGGTATTAAAGTATCTCTTTTGACTACCGTATTCGGTTTGATCGCTGCGATCATTCTTCAAATCTTCTACAACTACATCGTTTCTAAAGTAGACGGCATTGTTAACGAAATGGAAGATGCATCAATATCATTAGTAGACATGATGATCAAAAACAATGCTTCGAAAGCATAATTAAAGACAGACTTTTAAAAACTCGACATATGGATTCGAATAAATTAAATGTAATTCTGAACGGCCTCAAATTCGGGTTGGTTGGAATCGGTGTTATAGCATGTCTATTAGTCATCGGTGGACCAAATGCTGAAGCAGAGATAACAGTTCAGGAAGAATTCAGAGAGGGGGGAGCAATGTCAACGGCTGTAGGATATACCATTTTGATTATTCTAGCGGCGGTTGTGGCAGTTTTATTTTTCTTCGTGCAACAATTGATTTCAACACCAAAAAAGACAGTGATGTCTATTCTTGGTCTGATCATCGCACTTGTTTTTTTCCTTTTCTTTTGGATCATAGGTACGTCTGATACAAACGAAACATTAGCTCTAAGAGATCCTGTAGAATTGGGTACCATACGTACGGTTACTGCTGGACTTTACACTGCCTTTGTTGGAGTGATAGTAGGTGTGCTTGTTTGGATACTCAGCCCATTGATGGGTAAAATGAGAAAATAATTTAGATTATGGCGAAACGTGATATTCCAGAAATCAATGCCGGTTCAATGGCGGATATCGCATTCCTGCTTTTGATTTTCTTCCTTGTAACAACTACAATGGATAGGGATCAGGCATATAAGCGAAGGATTCCAAAAAAAATTGACGTCCCACAGCCTCCTGTAGAAATTCAGAATAGAAATATTTTTTCTATACTGGCCAATTCTGCAGGGGAGGTGTATATTGAAAAAAGGGATGGTAGAATCCAAAATTTGGATGATTTATCTGACAAAGTGCTGGAATTCTATCAGAAAAATGAAAAGTTAACTCCTGATGAAGCATTAGTTGCTGCAGCAAACCCAAACCATCCAGGGAATAATTATCCTTTTTACACTTGGACGGATGAGGAATTTATCAAAGGTGAAATTCTCAAGGCAGAGGAAGATCTCGAGAAAACGGAAAACACAGAGAATGTAGATCCCGCAATAGTCGATTTTAAAGCACAGATATTATCTAAATGGATGGACAAGCAGAAAGCCTTGGAAATGTACGGTAAGGATTATCTGCCCGAGATTGACTACCAGGCACACTGCAGAATTACAGTTCAGCAAGCAACGACTTATGAATTATTCACTAAGATCCATTCTGAACTGAATGAGGCTATTTTTCAATTACGTGATGAGGCGTCGAAAGAGATATTTAATGAATCATATGGTGTGATTTCAAGAAGATTTGACAACGATCAGTCCAGAGAAGACGCAGATAAACTAAGCTTGCTTAAACTTCTCTACCCTGACAATTTTATTGAGGTTAAACCAAAAAGATAATAAGCTATGTCAAAGTTTAAGAAAGAAGGTAAGAAGTCAGCTCCTGGTGTAAATACATCCTCACTTCCTGATATCGTTTTCATGCTTTTGTTCTTCTTTATGGTAGCCACTACAACAAAAGAAGCGGACCCAACTGTTGAGGTGAAAATTCCATCAGGTGTGAGAGCAACGGACATGACTCCTTATAAGCAAAGATCTGAGATCGACTTTGCATACTTGGGTGTACCCAGAAATAAAGCTAGAGCTGCCGAATTTGATATGGGATATGCTTTGTTTTTGGATAATGTAGAACAGCCTGCACCTGGAGAATTATACAACACTAACTCTATCCGTAAATGGAAACAGGACAAGTATGACGAAAAAAGAGCCCGTGTTAAGAAGCCAATTAGTGAAGTGATTACATGTGTAAAAGCCGACAAAGGTGCACCTACAGGAATCATTTTTGATATGAGAACGGAATTACAAGAGATTGAAGCTCTAACCATCGCATACGCGGTTCGCGACAACTCAAATATTTAATTGTACGAAAGTTTATATGAGCCTCGATTTTAATCGGGGCTTTTTTTGTTAAATTATTATCTATGCTAAATTTTGAACATTATAATCCAACCAGAATTATTTTTGGAAAAGATCAGCTTTTCCGCTTACCTGAGCTATTAAAAGAAATGTCTGCAAAGAAGGTGCTTATTGCTTATGGTGGAGGCTCTTTGGAAAGAACAGGCACACTTAAGTTAATACAAGATCAATTAATTGATTTTGATGTATTTACTTTTGGTGGAATCGAGGCAAATCCAGAATACACAACTCTAATGAAAGCTGTAAAACTCTGTAAAAGTGAAAACATTGACTTTATCATTGCAGCTGGAGGAGGATCTGTAATAGATGGGGTTAAATTTATTTCTGGAGCGATATTTTATGAAGGGGAACCGTGGGACGTACTTCAAAAAAAAGAGGGATGTAATTTCGAAAATGCACTAGCATTCGGAACAGTATTAACGCTTCCAGCAACGGGCTCAGAGGCAAACTCAGGAGCTGTTATAAACTATTCAGAGCTAAAGCAAAAAAGAGTCATGGGCGGACCGAAGTTCTTTCCAAAATTCTCTTTTTGTGATCCCTCGCAAGTAGCAACGCTTCCTGCTAGACAGATTGCTAACGGTATAATAGACTCTTTCGTTCACACATTAGAACAATACATTACGTACCCAAGTGGAAATTTACTTCAAGAGAGAGAGGCAGAGGCAATTTTGACTACACTACTGGAAATAGCTCCAAAAATCATGAAAGATCCTTCAAATTATCAGCTCGCTGCGAATCTCATGTGGTGCTCAACGCATGCGTTGAACGGTAATTTAAGATGTGGAGTTCCCACGGACTGGGCAACACATATGATTGCACATGAGCTAACAGCGCATTTTGGAATTGACCATGCACAAACTTTGGCTATTGTGGGTCCTAGGTTATATGAGCATCAGTTTGACGCTAAGAAAGAAAAGTTAGTTCAATATGGGAGTCGAGTTTTAGGACTCAAGGGCAGTGATACCGATGTTGCCAAGAAGGCAATTGTGCGAACAGAGGAATTTTTTCAATCCTTAGGTGTGAGAACAAAGCTTTCCGAATATGTTACTGATCTAAATGGTTTTGCGAAGAAAGTGTCGAATACATTCCTGGAAAGAGGCTGGAAAGAGATGGGAGAAACCAAGATGATTGGACCTAAAGAAGTCGAGGAGATTGTTGCACTAACCTATTAAAGGATGTTTAAGGTCAGACGAGAGCCAACAGAATCAATACTACGGTTACTGGATAACATCACAATGGGCACTGATGGTGTGCGTTATCGTCATCTGGACACGCGCGAAAAGATCAAAGATCTCGACAATCCCTTATTTTACACTCTTGAGAGAAACAAGAGGGCCATTGGGAATATAACGGTAAGTGAGAGAGAGCAGGATTGGTACCTAAGGCATTTTGCATTTACCGCAGGTCTTCAAGGATCTGGGAGGAGACGTTCAAGATCAGGTGGAAGTAGCATATTAAAGAAAGAAGTTTCTGTTTTCTTCAAAAGTTTGTTGGAGGGCAAATTTACAAATAGAAGTGGAAGGTGTATTTATGCGTACATCGATCCGGAGAACAAAAAAAGTTTGTGGGTAAGTGAGTCTTTCGGGTTTAAAACAGTTCGAACTATTGCTACTCAAAGCTTCAGCAGATTCAAACCAAAAAGCTCTCAACGATTGGTGAAAAATCTCCACTGGCAGGAGCTCGAGCCATTAATTCAAGGAGAATACGGAGACTATTCTTTTTTCCATCCAGTACAAACCTTAAAAGGTCCTTTCTATGGATTAAAGAATAGTAGTGGAGAGCTGATAGCCTTTACTAAAATAACAAAGGCAGAATGGCAGATTGAGCGCCTACCAGGAAAATTGGGTGGCGCACTGGTCAGTCTACTTCCCTATATACCAATGTTTAACAGACTTATCAAACCTGAGCATCATTCGTTTCTGGTTCCAGATGCCGTGTGGGTAAAGGACCATGACCCACGATTGCTGGAAGAATTGTTTGAAGGAATATTGCATGAGACAAAACTCAATTTAATGTTATGGTGGGTTGATACAAATGAGCGGCATTATGCCACTGTAAAATCAAAAATGCGTTGGGGGCCAGTTAATAAGATCATAGGTGTGCATGATGCTTATTTGATGGTCCTGGGTGAGGACAAGTTGATCCAAGAGCTTAAAAATGATCCTCACTTCACAAGTGGATATGATTTTGTCTGAATCCATTACTTTTGCATAATCATGAAGTACTTAATAGTAGGCCTAGGAAATCCGGGATCGAAGTATGAAAATACAAGACACAACATTGGATTTAAAGTGTTGGATGCATTTACAAAAGAACAAGAAGTAACGTTTTCAACGGAGCGTCATGCGGATGTTACAACTGCTAAATTCAAGGGTAGAACCCTCGTTCTGATCAAGCCAAATACATTCATGAACCTCTCAGGAAAGGCTGTAAACTATTGGATGCAGCAAGAGAATATTGCCAAAGAAAATATCCTGATAATCACGGATGACATCGCTCTTCCTTTTGGGAAGCTGCGCATGAAAGGAAAGGGTTCCGATGGAGGTCACAATGGGTTGAAAGATATCCAGGCCGTTTTAACTACTGCGCAATACGCTAGATTGCGATTTGGTGTAGGTAATGACTTTCATCCGGGACGGCAGTCCGACTATGTCTTAGGAGAATGGGATTCAGACCAGCAAGCTGCACTTCCTGAGCGAATAGATACGGCAATTGAGTTCATTAAAGGTTTTGCGACAATTGGATTAGCTCGTACAATGTCGAACTGGAACAATAAGTAAGCCCATTTAATCTAGGAATCAGTTATTACTTATAGGTTTCTTGCTATTTTTGTTCTTCAAAATTCAATCGAATGAAGAGAGAGAAAATTGCAGATGTTCTCAAAAGTGAGAAAGTAGGAAGTGATGTACTTGTTAAAGGATGGGTAAGGGCCTTTAGGAGTAACCGTTTTATTCAGATCAATGATGGTTCATCCATTAATAATATCCAGGCGGTAATTGACTTTGAAAATTTTGAAGAGCAAATCTTGAAAAAGATTACTGTTGCATCTGCTGTTGCCGTGAAAGGAAAGTTGGTCGAATCACAAGGATCTGGACAACGTGTTGAGATCCAAGTAGAAGAAGTTGAAGTCCTAGGTGAGGCACATCCAGATGATGTTCAGAAAACAGTGATGCAACCTAAAAAGCACTCAATGGAATTCCTAAGAGAGCAGGCGCACTTGCGGTTTAGAACAAACACATTTGGGGCTGTTTTCAGGATCAGACATGCTGTTGCATATGCGATACACAAGTATTTTAATGATGAGGGATTCTATTATTTGCACACACCGATCATTACAGGTTCTGACGCAGAAGGAGCTGGTGAGATGTTTAGAGTTACGACCTTAGATCCTGTAAATCCTCCAATAGATGAAAATAACGAGGTAGCTTACAAAGAAGATTTCTTTGGGAAGCCAGTAAACCTGACGGTAAGCGGACAGCTTGAAGCAGAGCTAGGAGCATTAGCTCTGGGTCAGGTATATACATTTGGACCAACTTTCAGAGCCGAAAATTCAAATACTTCACGCCATCTAGCTGAATTTTGGATGATTGAACCAGAGGTGGCCTTCAATGATCTGACGGACAATATGAACTTAACAGAGGATTTCCTAAAGTATATTGTTGATTATGTCCTTAACAATTGCGAAGACGATCTGAAATTCCTTGACCAGAGAGAGGCAAAAGAAGAACAATCGAAACCAGCCAATCAGAGAAACGAACTTAGTTTGGTTGAAAGATTAAAATTTGTCTCTGACAACGATTTCAAACGTTTAACATATACAGAGGCTATTAACGTACTTAGAAATTCTAAACCTTACAAAAAGAACAAATTCCAATACGATGTGGAATGGGGGATTGATCTTCAGAGTGAGCATGAACGTTATTTAGTTGAAAAGGAGTTCAAGTGCCCAGTAATCCTATCGGACTACCCTTCAAAAATCAAAGCATTTTACATGCGTCAGAACGACGATGAAAAGACTGTCGCTGCAATGGATGTACTATTTCCGGGAATAGGAGAGATTGTTGGGGGGTCGCAGCGTGAGGAACGATTAGATGTGCTAAAAAGGAAATGTGGTGACTTTAATATTCCTGAGGATGAGCTATGGTGGTACTTGGATACAAGAAGATTTGGAACAGTTCCACATGCAGGATTTGGACTAGGATTTGAACGTATGGTAATGTTCGTTACCGGTATGACAAATATACGTGATGTAATACCCTTCCCTCGAACCCCACAAAATGCCGAGTTTTAGTGCGATAATTCAATAAAAAAAACTAAATTGAAGAAAACTACTTACTTATAATGGCGTTAAAGCAGCATCAATTTCAAAAGCTTGAACAAAGACTTTCTCCTCAACAGATTCAGTTGATGAAGTTATTGCAAGTACCAACGATGGAGCTTGATCAGCGAATAAAACAGGAGATCGAAGAAAATCCTGCCCTCGAAGAAGGAACAGAGACTGTGGAGGAGGAGTTTGAGCAGCAGGAAGAGGATTATGATACTGAAGAATTTGACATTGACGATTACATCAGTGATGATGCTGATTACAAGACGTATTCGAACAATTCAAATAAGGACGATGACGATAAGGTTATTCCATTTTCAGGTGCATCTACATTCCATGAAAGACTTACACAGCAATTGTATATGCTCGATTTGAATGGTGATCAATACGTTATTGCTGACACATTGATCGGTAATTTTGATGAATCGGGATATTTAAACAGAGAACTTGAGGCAATTGTTGATGACATGGCCTTTTCAATGAATATTTCAACAACAGAAAAAGATGTTTTAGAGGTATTATTGAAACTTCAAGAGCTCGATCCAGCAGGAATTGGTGCTAGAGATTTGAGAGAATGTTTACTAATTCAGATTCGAAGAAAGCAAGACGGTGACATAACAAAGTTTACTGCCAAGAAAATACTAGAAGATCATTTCGAAGAGTTTACGAAAAAGCACTATCAAAAGATTATAAAAGATCTTGAAGTAGATGAAAATGACTTGAAAGAGGCTATTGATGAAATTGTAAAACTCAATCCGAAACCGGGAGGTTCTATGATGGAAGCTTCCAGTAATTTTCAGCAGGTGATACCTGACTTTATGGTAATCGAGGATGATGGAGAGCTAACACTGACATTAAATGGGCGTAATGCACCAGAATTGAGAATAAATAAAGAGTACAAAACCATGCTGAAGAATTATGCGGATGGTGTAAAAACTACAAAATCTGATAAAGAGGCTCTTACTTTTGTTAAGCAGAAGTTAGACGGGGCGAAGTGGTTTATTGATGCGATTAAACAGCGTCAGAATACTCTATTGACTACAATGCAAGCGATCATGGAATACCAAAAAGAGTATTTCCTCTCAGGTGATGATGCCAATATGCGCCCAATGATTTTGAAGGATATCGCTGAGAAGGTAAATTTAGATATCTCTACAATCTCAAGAGTAGCCAATAGCAAATACGTTCAAACAAACTATGGGATATTTCCACTGAAATATTTTTTCTCTGAGTCCATGTCAAAAGACACTGGAGAAGAGGTTTCCACTAGAGAGGTAAAACGAATTCTTCAAGATGCTGTGGAAGGCGAAGATAAGCGTAAACCATTGACCGATGAAAAGCTAATGAATCTCTTGAAACAAAAAGGTTATCCAATAGCGAGGAGAACAGTGGCTAAATATAGAGAGCAACTCAATATTCCTGTAGCAAGATTGCGTAAAGAACTGTAATGGAAGGATTCGCGAAGATTATTTCATGGCTTTTTCTTCCATTATTTACTCCCATTTATGCATTGATTGCGCTATTATTTTTGCCATCCGAAAATCCTTATTGCTTTTACTTTGATTGCCTCTATATGCTTCTGGATGATAGCAAAATGGCACTAATTTATATTTTCTCTATTTTTCTGATTATTGCCCCTGGATTTTCTTTTGTTATTCTATATCGATTTAACATTACGTCTACTATCGAGATGGATGATAAAAATGAACGATCTTTCCCGATTCTAATGATGTTACTGTGGTCAATTATGCTGTATTCTATTTTATACAGCATGATACCAAATCAGTTTTCTAAATTCATCTTATCGTTTCCCTTCTCAGGTATTTTAGTTATAGCTACATTTTATTTTTTAAATAAATGGAAGAAAATTTCAATTCATGCAGCGGGCGCAGGCATAGCCACGGGTTTTATATTAGCATATACACTATTGCATCCATTTTATTCGATTATTTTGCTGTGCGTATTTGTCCTAATGTCAGGTCTCGTTATGAGTGCCAGATTATATTTAAAAAAACACTCAACTTTTGAGGTAGTTTTCGGTTGGCTCATAGGGCTTTTTATTACTTTTATCACAGTTATAATTTATCCATAACGGCAGGGTTTTTGCAAGAACTATACAAACAAGCAACATGAATAAATTTCGTTATCTAATTTCTGGTTTAGCATTAATAATTCTAGGGGCATGTGGCACTATAAATGAAAAGAATAAGGGAAAAGGATTTAATCTATTCACCATTGAGCAAGATAAAGAGCTAGGAGCACAAGTAGCGGCAGAAATCGACACCGATACGCAGCAGTTTCCCTTGTTGGATTCTGTCCAACATGCCGCAGTATATTCATATGTTTACAAGGTAAGAGATAAGATATTGAATACAGGAAAGGTAGATTTCAAAGATGATTTCAGTTGGAGATTACGTATAATTCACGACGATAGTACATTGAATGCATTTTGCACACCTGGTGGATATATCTACATTTATACTGGAATCTTGAAATTCCTTGATTCTGAAGATGAGTTTGCTGGAGTACTTGCGCACGAAATAGCGCATGCTGATATGCGCCATTCTACTCGCCAAATGACAAAAATGTTTGGGATACAGATTTTACTAGACGTATTAGCGGGTGATGCCTCAGCATTAAGGCAAGTAACAGGAGCCCTCGTGGGGCTGAAGTTTTCGAGAAAACACGAAACAGAGGCGGATGAAAAATCAGTTGAGTATTTGTGCCCTACAGATTATAATGCTGCTGGAGGTGCAGGGTTTTTTATGAAGATTCAAGAATTGGGAGGAGCTTCACCACCAGAGTTCCTTAGCACGCACCCCGATCCCGAAAATAGAATTGAAAACTTTCAAACAAATGCTCTAACTAGTGGGTGTTTGGGTGAAATGACCTATGAAACGGAGTACAGAGCCATGGTAGCAACGCTACCATAGTTATTTTAGCCTAGAAGACCGTTTTAGGTTTTAAAACCAAATTACTTGACAGCTAGATAGCCTTCTGTCCTTGATCTTAACTGATTATTTATTTTGATCACAGAACCTCAATGTAAACCTCATCCCCCCGCTTTACGACGTTCACAACTTCATGGTTACGAAGACCTTTAATGGATTTATCCCATTGTTTATTCGATAAGCCGGTTAATTCTTTCAAAATATTGATACCCATTGTTCCCTCTTTTGAGAGAATTTCGAAAATTAACTTTTCATTTTCGTTCAATTCTGGCCCCTTCTTTTCAAACTTTTCTGGTTTCATTTGTGGAAAGAAAAGAACTTCTTGTATTGATGAATTGTTCGTAAGGAACATGACTAAGCGATCAATACCGATTCCTAAACCCGAGGTAGGAGGCATTCCGTATTCAAGTGCCCGGAGGAAATCATGATCTATGAACATTGCTTCATCATCGCCTTTTTCTGATAACTTTAATTGGTCTTCAAATCGCGCCCTCTGATCAATTGGATCATTCAACTCTGAGTATGCATTTGCGATCTCCTTTCCACAAACCATTAATTCAAAACGCTCCGTTAATTCAGGGTTATCTCTGTGCTCTTTACAAAGTGGTGACATCTCTTTTGGATAGTCAATAATAAACGTTGGTTGTGTATAGTTTCCTTCACATTTTTCACCGAAGATCTCATCAATAAGCTTTCCTTTTCCCATTGTCTCATCAACTTCGATTCCATTAGATTCGCACCAGCTTTTTAATTCTGACTCTGTTTTCCCATCAATATCAAATCCTGTATGATCAATGATAGCCTGACGCATTGTTACGCGTTTGTATGGAGCCTTAAAGTTAATTTTATGCTCACCAAATTGTGCTTCTGTAGTTCCATTTACCTCAATTGCAACATACTCAATAAGCTGTTCAGTGAATTCCATCATCCAATTATAATCTTTGTAGGAAACATAGATTTCCATTGCTGTGAATTCTGGATTATGAGTTCGGTCCATTCCTTCATTTCTGAAGTTTTTAGAAAACTCATAAACACCATCAAAACCTCCAACAATCAAACGTTTTAAGTAAAGCTCATTTGCTATTCGCATATACAATGGGATATCCAAGGCATTGTGATGTGTCACAAACGGGCGCGCTGCAGCACCCCCTGGAATGGGCTGTAGAATTGGAGTCTCTACTTCCAAATACCCTCTTGCATTGAAGAAGTCTCTCATAGCGTTGAACAGTTTTGTTCTTTTCACAAATACTTCTTTCACTTTTGGATTCACAACAAGATCAGCATATCGCTGACGGTAGCGCATTTCGGGATCCGTGAAAGCATCGTGAACAATACCTTCTGCATCCGTTTTAGGAAGCGGCAGTGGTTTCAGAGATTTACTGAGAAGAATAAATTCTTTCACGTTCACAGAAGTTTCACCAACTTGTGTTTTGAATAATTCTCCTTTAACTCCAATAAAATCGCCGAGATCAAGGGATTTCTTGAATAATTCATTGTAAAGCATCTTATCTTCACCAGGGCAGATTTCGTCGCGATTAAAGTATAACTGAATTCGTCCAGATGAATCTTGAAGTTCTGCAAAAGAAGCTTTTCCCATGATACGCTTGGACATCATTCTTCCAGCAAGACAAACGGACTTACCATCTTCAAAATTGGCTTTTAAATCTTTAGCTAGTATATCTACGGGATACAGTTCTGCTGGATAGGGATTGATTCCCATTTCCATCAACTTTTCGCGCGTTTCTCTTCGCTGAATTTCGTGATCGGAAAGATCAATATGCCCTGCACTCATTTCTCTTATCTTTTGCTTTACAATAATTTGGAGTGCAAAGATAAGTAAAACAATGCTTTTGAATTGTCTGTCCTATAAGTTTGTAGAGTCCTTCCGAAATGGAATAATCCGATTATCTTTGAAACATGGATTTTAATACACTCAAGGCCTTACATATTATTTTTGTTGTAAGCTGGTTTGCAGGTCTGTTTTACATTGTTAGACTATTCATCTATCACACAGAAGCACAGAATCGTCAAGGAGAGGCTAAGAAAATCTTATCTGATCAATTTGAAATCATGGAGAAACGACTTTGGTGGATAATCACTACCCCCGCTATGATTTTATCGATAATATTTGGTGCATGGATGTTGCTGCTAATTCCTGCTTATCTTGAGACCAATTGGATGCATGCTAAACTTGGTTTTGTTATGTTGCTTCTCATTTATCATTTTGTTTGTCAAAAGATCATGTTTGATCTAAAAAAGGGGAAGTTCAATTGGCGATCGAATACTCTTAGGGTATGGAATGAAGTCGCAACCCTGTCGTTGGTGGCGATCGTCTTTATTGTAGTTTATAAAAATTCTATGGATTGGATAAAGGGTACAATAATATTCTTTAGTGTTGCAATCCTTTTGATGATACTAATAAAACTCTACAAACGTTTAAGAATTAAATCATAAGAGATGTACAATAATATTTTAATAGAACAGAACGGACATGTTTTAACGATTACAATCAACAGACCAAATCAGTTGAATGCATTGAATATGGATACGATTTTAGAGTTGCATAGTGCATTAAGTGATGCTGATCAGGCAACTGGAGTTGGCGTGGTGGTTATTACGGGAAGCGGTGAGAAGTCATTTGTTGCTGGAGCAGATATTAAAGAGTTTGCCGATTTTGGTATCGCTCAAGGAGGAGAGTTAGCACAGTCTGGACAAGAGAAGCTTTTCTCATTTATTGAAAATCTTTCGAAGCCTGTGATCGCTGCAGTGAATGGGTTTGCGCTTGGTGGAGGGCTAGAACTTGCCATGGCTTCTCACATTCGAATAGCATCTTCGAATGCGCGCATGGGACTTCCGGAGGTAAGCCTTGGCGTGATACCGGGATACGGAGGAACTCAGCGCTTAGCTCAGCTTGTTGGTCGAGGAAAAGCAAATGAAATGGTCTTTACAGCTGATATGATTAAAGCAGATGAAGCATTTAAGTGGGGGCTTGTAAATTACGTTGTAGAGCAGGATCAATTGATGGAGAAAGCGAATGAGATTGCCGGAAAGATTCTAAACAATTCAGGTTCAGCTATTAGCTCAGCAATCCGTGCAATTAATGCAAATTTTCAGGATGGGATGAATGGATACGAGGTTGAGATAGAGGAGTTTGGAAAATGTTTTGGAACTGCAGATTTCAAGGAGGGGACAACCGCTTTCTTGGAAAAAAGAAAGCCATCATTTAGAAGTTAATTATATCCATTGAACCCAATTAAGAGTTTACTCGGTCAAACAGCTATTTATGGTTTACCAACGATTGTTGGTCGACTACTAAATTATTTGTTGGTGCCACTATACACCAGTGTATTTACCGATCCAGCAGATTATGGCGTCGTATCTGAGCTTTATGCTTGGGTAGCATTTCTTATCGTTCTACTAACTTTCGGTATGGAAACGTCTTTCTTCCGATTTCTCCATGATAAAGAAGATAAGGAGGGTGTATTCAGGAACAGTTTCTTAACTGTTATTGCTTTAAATAGTCTATTCTTAATTTGCTTATTGGTTTTTAACCAAAGCATTGCAGATGCGATGTTGTACTCTGAGCATAATGAGTATATCATTCTTCTGGGAATAATAGTCTGCGTTGACGCTATCTCTGCATTGCCAATGGCAAAGTTAAGGGCGGAGAACAAGGCCATGAAGTTCAGTTTGATTCATTTTATATCTATTGCTGTAAATATTGGGTTGAATTTGGTTTTCATGTTGCTCATCTTTGATCCGTCTCGTCCAGAAGAGGGCATCCTATTTATTTTGATTGCGAACCTGATCGCTTCATTAGTGAAACCA
Organism: Crocinitomicaceae bacterium; assembly: GCA_023254905.1. Classification (GTDB taxonomy): domain Bacteria; phylum Bacteroidota; class Bacteroidia; order Flavobacteriales_D; family Crocinitomicaceae; genus UBA4466. The sequence goes on from JALRKF010000081.1 coordinate 33,559, forward strand.
ATTAGTACATATTCTGATTTTATCGGATTACGCTTGCGATATAATAAGGAGTTAGCTCAGGAAATGGTCAAATATGCATTCCCATTGGTTTTAGCAGGCTTCGCTGGGATAATTAATGAAACAATGGATCGTGTTATGTTAAAGCATCTCCTCTACAGTCGAGGTGGATTGAGTTTGAAGGCGGCTGAGGCACAACTGGGTATCTACAGTGCATGCTATAAACTGGCGATGATCGTGACTATCTTTCTCCAAGCGTATCGCTATGCTGCGGAACCATTTTTCTTTGCTCAGAACAGGAACAAGGATCGAAACAAGATTTATGTAAGAATCATGAATTATTTTGTTGCTTCTGTTTGCTTTGTGTTCCTTGCGGTTGCTCTAAATATTGATATTTTCAAGCATTTCATACGAAATGAAGCATATTGGACCGGTTTGGGTGTTGTGCCGATATTATTGCTTGCAAATGTATTTCTTGGGATCTATTACAACCAATCTATTTGGTATAAGCTCAGCGGACAAACTAGGTTTGGTGCATACATCGCGGTTGGCGGCGCATTAATTACTGTTTTGATAAATTTCATTTTTATTCCTCTTTATGGTTTCTGGGCCTCGGCATGGGCTACCTTGATTGTGTATGCTGCTCAAATGATAGCATCTTACATACTGAGTCAAAAATATTATCCGATTAATTATAACTTAAGGAAGTTTGCCCTTTATTTCGGACTGTCAATAGCGTTATTTGTCATTACATACATAATCAACCTTGATCCTGGGGTTTTTACCATATCAAAGTTTGTGATACATAATATGATGATTTTACTATATGTCTTTGTGGTATGGTTTATCGAACGTTCGACCATAAAAACTAACTTATAGACGTTAGTAACTTATTCCAGATCAACTATTTTTCTTAGATGTTCTGCGCCCCTTTTTCTTAACTTTGGTAGATTATTTGATGCTATGAAAGTTAAAGTGATCAACAGATCTAAGCACGAACTTCCTGCTTATGAAACTATGGCTTCGGCAGGGATGGATGTGCGCGCAAATATTGATCATCCATTGGAACTTCGTCCCATGGAGCGTGTACTTGTTAAGACAGGTCTTTTTCTTGAAATTCCAGTAGGGTTTGAGTGTCAGGTGAGACCAAGAAGTGGATTGGCTATAAAAAAGGGGATTTCTGTGCTCAATGCTCCGGGTACGATTGATGCTGATTATCGAGGTGAGGTTGGAGTCATACTTGTAAACCTTTCGAACGAAAAATATGTAATTAATGATGGTGATCGAGTTGCTCAGTTGGTCTTTGCTAAGTTTGAACGCGCTGATTGGATCGAAACAGATGAACTAACCGAAACAATTCGTGGTGCTGGAGGATTCGGCAGTACGGGAAAAAAATAATAGGAAATGAGAATTATAGTTCCAATGGCGGGACGTGGAAGCCGCCTTAGACCGCACACAGTAACCGTTCCCAAACCATTAATCCCTGTCGCTGGACAGCCCATCGTACATCGTTTGGTAAAAGATATTGCAGAAATACTTAAAACACCTATCGAAGAGATTGCTTTCATTTTGGGAGATCCTGCGTTCTTTGGAGATGATGTGGTTGAGAGTTTGACAAAGCTTGCAGAGGACCTTGGTGCCAAGGCTTCAATTTACAGACAGGATGAACCACTTGGAACGGGACATGCTATCATGTGCGCTAAAGATTCGTTGAAGGGCCCGGCAGTTATTGCCTACGCCGACACACTGATCCAGGCAAAATTTGACCTAGATCCAGAAGCTGATGCAGTGATTTGGGTGAAGAAGGTCGAACATCCTGAAGCATATGGAGTGGTTCAGCTAAATGAGCGTTCTGAAATTATTGAACTTGTTGAGAAACCAAAGGAGTTTGTAAGTGACTTGGCAGTTATTGGAATTTATTATTTCAAAGATGTTGGTGTTCTTAAAAATGAATTACAAAAAGTTTTAGATGATCAGATAATAAATGGCGGTGAGTACCAGATTAATGATGGAATCAAAGGGATGATGTCAAAGGGGATGGTATTTAAAACTGGTGAGGTGAGTCAATGGATGGATTGCGGAAATAGAAAAGTAACAATTGAAACTAATCAACAGGTATTGAAGAATGAATCGGCGGCCGGCAAGCAATTGATAGACCCCACTGTTGAATTGAATAATGCAATAATTATTGCACCAAGTTTTGTAGGAGCGGGAGTTAAACTTGAAAATGCGGTTGTTGGACCTTATGTATCTATTGGAATGAATACGGAGATTAAGGATGCTCGAATACAAAATTCAATTATTCAGCACGACTCAGAAATTGTCAACATGGTGATTGAAAACTCCATGATAGGGTCAAAATCAAAATTAAGAGGTTTGGCAAAGGATTTGAGTGTAGGTGATTACACAGAATTGTAATGCATAGGATTATAAACATACTAATACTCTTGATACTTTTTGGTTGTCGAGCTCCAAAGGAAGTAGCAGAAAAGAAGTCAAAAATAAGCTCCAAAGACTATCCATATATCGAAGCTTTTCATGAAGGCGTAAGATTAAAAGCTCAAGGGAGGATTGATGAAGCATTAGTGCAATTCGAAAAATGTCTTGAGATGAGACAAGATGACGATGCTGTTTATTATGCTTTATCGCAGATGTATTTAATCAAGAATTATTTTGAAAAATCTTCTAGATCAATTCAAAAGGCGGCAGAATTAGCTCCTGATAATACCTGGTATTTGCAGGAATTGGCTTACATGTACTTTGAAACAGAAGATTACATGAATTCAGTCAAAATATTTAAACAACTTGTGGAAAAAGAGCCTAGAAATATTGGTTGGCTTTATGGGTATGCAGAGGCCCTTGTGAAGAATGGTGAAACGATGAGAGCTGTGGATGCATTGAAAAAGGCGGAAGAGCAGGTAGGTTCTGCACCACAGTTTAGCATTCAAAAGTATCAGCTATACATGGAGGCAGGAGAAAGTGAGGCTGCAATCAATGAGTTAGAAATTGGACAAAAAAAGTTTCCAAAAGATCCTCAATTAATTGCGACTTTGGTTGATCATTATTTTCGTGTAAACGATTATGATAAGGCCATTGAAAAGTTAGAAGAATTAGTATTGGCTGACCCCTCAAATGGTCGCGCTCATTTGGCTTTGGCAGACATTTATCGTCAACAAGGTAGAATGAAGGATACTTATGATGAATTGAAATCTGCATTCCCACTATTGGATGTAGATATCGATACGAAGATGCAGGTTCTAATCAATATCCATGACGCACAAAATCAAATCGATCCAGAGGTATTGTTGTTATCGGATTTGTTGATCCAGACTTATCCAGAGCAGGCAAAACCATATTCAATAAAAGGAGATTTACTCTTGAAAAAAGGAGATGAAAACGAGGCTTTAATTGCCTACAAAAAGGCGCTGAAATACGACAAATCTTTATTCCCTATCTGGAATCAGGTATTGATCATGGAATATCAAAAGGCAGACTTCCATACTCTTTACGCTGATAGTAAGGAATGCCTTGAACTTTTCCCTACAATGTCGATAGTTTATCTCCTAAATGGTGTTAGTGCAAATCAACTTAAAAAGTATGAGGAGGCACTTGAGTCATTAGGGTCTGGAATAGAATTAGTCATAAATGATTCAGGGTTGAAAGCAGAATTTTATGGTCAAATCGGAGAGGCGTACTTTGGATTGAAAGAAAGCAATGAAGGAGTGATGAATTATAAGAAGGCGTTATCCTATGATAATAAAAGTAATTTATTAAAGAATAATTTTGCATTTAGACTAGCAACAGAAAAAATGGAAATGGAGCTAGCTCAATCCATCATAGAGCAAGTTGTATCTAGCTCTCCGGATCAATCACAATATCAAGACACATATGGGTGGGTATTTTTCCAGCAAGGGAAATTCGAGAAAGCAAAGATGAAGTTTGAAAAGGCCTATAAAATGAACGATATGGACAGATTGATTTTAGAACATCTCGGAGATGTTGAGTTCAAGCTAGGAAATAAACTAAAGGCATTAGAGTGGTGGAGAAAAGGATTAGAATTGGATCCGAAACAAGGACTCTTGCAAAAGAAAATTGATGATCAAAAGTATTATGAGCCGGAATAAATTTACGCTGTCTTATCTTATTTTATTGACGGCTCTATTGGTAATTTCATGCAAGACACATGTATCTATTGAATTGGAAAAACTACCAAAGGTGAAGGATGCTGAATTGGAGGTTGCATTGAGGGAAATTTCGGATTTTCATTTCTCTACCTTTTACTCAAAGATCTCAATGGATTATAAAGATTCGGCTAGAAAAGTTTCATTTAAAACATCCTTAAGGATGGTTCGAGATAGTGCATTGAATGGGACAATTACATATGCATCCATTCCAATAGTGACCTCATTGATAACTCCTGATTCAGTATTCATCTCAAACAAGCGGGAAAAATGTTACATCGAGGAAAGTATGGCGTATTTTAAACAGAGTTTTGGAGTCTCTTTTACGTATATAAATTTGGAAGAACTTTTGTTAGGTAAACCAGTGGGTTACGATGCCGATAACAAGTATCATCGCACTAGAGATAATTACAAATATATCCTTACTACGCATAAGGAGAAAGATATACGAAAACTAGAAAGAAGAGGAGAGAAAGAGCTTATCCTATCATATTGGATATCAAATGATCTCGAAACACTAAGAGGTATGCGAATTGAAAGTCTTGAGGATACTGCACTGATTGAAATAGACTATCTTGAAAGGCAATGGATAGATTCACTTTCTTTACCTTCTAAAGCCAAAATAAGGATCTACACTCCAAAACAGGAGATAGTGATCGATATGGATTACAACAAGGCTCGATTGAATGAAGAAGAAACAATACACTACGTAGTACCAGATAAGTATGAGAAATGTAATTAATATCTTCTTGTTACTCTTGGTCGCATCTGTTGCATTTAGCCAAAAATCTAGTGAGAAGTTAAAACAGGAGCAAAGTCGTCTTGAGGCCAAAATTAAGAATACGAAGATCTTACTTCATAAGAGTCAGTCACAAACAATGAACTCACTGCAAGAATTAAGAGTACTTCAAAATCAAATAAAATTCAGGGAGCAATTATTAAGAAATTATGATAATCAGGTTCGAAGTGCTGAGTTGAATATTCAGTACAAAGAAAGTCAGATCTCGGGTTTACAAGAGAAGATAAAGCGTATGAAGTTACAATACAAAAAGCTACTCGTGTACGCATACAAGCACCGGAATAAGTTTGGTAAAATGATGTATATCTTTTCGAGTGAGTCATATTATGAAGCATTAAAAAGAGGAAAATATCTTAATCAGATTGCAGAGCTTCAACGGAAACAATTCGATAGAATAAAACAGAACCAATTATTAATTTCAGAGGAGATCAAAGCAATAGATAGTGAGAAAGCTCAAAAAATTGCTATGCTTGCTGAAAAGAAAAAGGAAAAGCAGGCAATCGAGAATGATAAGAAAAAGCAAGAATTGGTTTATCTTAAATTCAAAGAGGAGGAATCTGAAATTTTAGCGAAGCTTCGAAAAGACGAACAAAAGAAAGAGGTTTTGCGTCAGAAAATTAATGCAGCAATTCGAAGAGAGATTGCTGAGGCGGAAGCAAAAAGGAGGCGAGAGGAAGAAGCAAGACGAAAGAGGGAAGCCGAGGCAAATAAGGCAAATTCAAATACGAAACCAACTATTTCAGAAAGCACACCTACCTTTGAGGAGACAAAAGAGGCAGGGATCATTAGTAAGAAATTCGAAGGGAACAAAGGACGGTTACCCTGGCCTGTATCGAAAGGTACGATAACCGAAGGTTTTGGTAAAAATCCACACCCTACTTTGAAAGGAGTTTACACCAACAACAATGGGATTGATATTAGCACTCCCAGAAATGCGATGGTAAGAGTAGTCTTCAACGGTGAGGTAACGAGTGTACTGAACATCCCGGGAGCAGGCAAAGTAGTGATTATTAAGCACGGGAGCTACCGTACCGTATACAGTAACTTGAAAGAGGTATTCGTGAGTAATGGAGACAAGATTAAAACAAAAAAGGCGATAGGTACTCTTCTTTCAAAGGATGGACAAGAGCTTTCCATAGCACATTTCGAAATTCATAAAGTAGATGGTACAAATGTTAGTTGTTTGAATCCTTCACTTTGGATAGCTCATTAGGGAGAGAAAGATCAAGAGCAATGAAAATAGCGCAAATCCCCCAAATTGGAATAGACGCTTTATCCGTGTCAAGATAATTGTTTAAAACACCATGAACGAAATATGTTACTAATGCAAGGATCATTCCTAGCATGAGTGTTCTAATCTCCACATCTTCTTTCGGCCACCTGAAATATAATTTGATAGAGTGATAGAAAATAGCGGCTACAATGGCGAGAATCGCGATCAATCCAAAAACCCCCATTTCTGATAACGGGCCAAGGTATTCACTATGTGCATTACCCAAATTTCCAAAGTTTGTTGAAATAATTGTTAGATTTTCTGGTTTTTGAAAACGCGCATATTCAAATGCATATGTTCCCGGTCCAAAACCAAAGAATGGACGTTCCTTAAACATTTCTATGGCGCATGACCATCTGTTTAAGCGTTCTAGATTAGATGCATCAGTTGTGACATTCGCAGCTGATTGAAAACGCTCTCCGAACTCCTCGGTTGTATGCTCAAATTTGTTTCTTTCTAGCTCCATTTGAATCCTATCCCAGGAAACCAATATTATGGATCCAGCTATCAGCCCAACAGCCGCGAGGTATTTGAAATGTATTTTCAGTTTGATAATTCCCAATATAATGACCGCTGCAATAACACTTAACCATGCTGCCCTTGTGTATGAGAAATAAAGACCTAATAGAGTAATACTCATCATCACGTAAAGTATTACCCTAATCAGTGGATTGTGTTTCTTTGAAAAATAGATGGAAAACAAAATGGGAATGATTAGTGCAACTGCAGAACCATAGATGGTATGATCCTTAAAGAAGGGCCACATCACCCAATGTCCCTCTGTCTCACCGAAATTATAGAAAGAATGAACAGTTATGGTGTACAATACCACGATAACCATTGAGATGCTAAGAAACCAAAGAAATAATCGAATATTCAATCGTTTTTTCATTACAGCTGGACCTAGGAATAGCAGTGGAATGATAAACCACATTTTAGCTAAAAGGAATTTAAACGATGCCAAAGGGTTCGTGCTTGTGACACTTGTAACAAAGGTCCAGAACAAATAGAAACAAGCCGCCAGGATAATTGGGTTTTTCCAAATGCGCTTATCAACAATATTACCATTGTTGAGTTGTTTCATTGAAAACAATAACATCATCCCGAAAAGCAATGGTTCCGTTGGAATAAATAGGCCGAAACCATCTGTATATTCCTCGATATTAATTGACAGGGGGGCTAAAAAGGCAAGCCCGAGGTAAGCGTATTCAAGATGATACACTGTGATATAAATAGCCATCATTCCTAATGACGCCAATGTGAGATAAAACATATCCTGCCAGATCAAAAAACCGCTCACAGCGGTGTACAAAATTCCGGCAATTAGGACTGTACTATTTTCACGGATGAATTGCACTAGGCTTTCTCTCTTAGCTCTCTAATACGCGACCTAATCAACAATGCAAAAATACTAAAGACAAAACCACCAATCATTGCAATCAAAACTATAATCATACGTTTCGGCTTGTCTTTCTTATCTGCAATAACTGCTGGTTCGACAACAAATTTATGATTGAATAATGTATTTGCATCTGACTCTGCCTGATCGTAAGCATCTTCGAATTTAGCGACCTTTGTGAGCTTTTCGTCTCGCAATTCTTCTAATCCATCAAAGCGTGCACCGTATTTCTGATTCACATCGATTTTATCTTTGAAAAACGCCCGGTCTACAGCATTTTTAGATTCATTATACGCCTGAAATAGATTGGCACGGCCTTCAATTGAAACAACTCCTAACTTAGATAAACTGTCCAATTCAATGAGGATGGTACTGATATCTTGTTCTAATAGATCTTTCTTTCGCTGTGAGATTTGAAAAGCAGGAATAGTTCTTTCCTGTACCATTTCATTCTTTACCGTATCGATCAATTGAACAATCTTATTTGCAATATTAGCTGCTAGCTGTTTATCTCTATCAAGAACACTAATTTCGATCGAACCATAACGAGTTCTTGTAAATGTAATGTGGTTATTGTACTCTTTTCCTAATTTATAATTCTTGTTGGGATCATCTGAGGCAATTTCGTAATGTTCCATTAGATCAAACTTCTGAACTATTCGATTCCTTATTCGAGCTGACTGAAGAATTTGAATTAATTGCTCCGCCTGTTCCTCCTCTCCAAAGTCCATGGAAGATGCTTTAGCATTTCGTTGCTCAGAGAATGATACTGTACTCGTTGCAGCGGGGAATACAATGGCAGTTGATCTGAATAGCGGTGTCATAAGTAATGATATAATCACTGCCATCAAAGCTGTTGTTGATGTGATTAGTATGACCGTTTTTCTATTCCTCCAAAGAAACAAAAGTAAATTGTTTCTATCTGCCTCTAGTTCTTGATGTGAGTCATTCATCCTAATGAATTTTTGTAGCGCGAAGTTAAGGTTTTCTTAATGAATCTTAATAACTCTGAATTTCTCCAAATATTATGATCAAGAAGAATTATTCTGAGCTTTTAAAGAATGACATAAGCTGACGAACATCAAATAGACCGAAAATTATCATTAATGCTGGAACGACAGCAAAAGTTAATACGGTGTTTAATGCACTATCCATGCGGAAATAATAGAAAATGGTGGCTGAAATTAACACGTAGCTGATATGCATGAATATTCGAAAATTGAATATTTTCAATTTTAGCATTCTCACTGAATATACGAACTGTGCTAGAGAAACAGCACATTGAGTGATCAAAGTTGCTATTGCGGCACCCAATGCCCCAAAATTTGGTATCAAATATGCGTTCAATGAAATGTTGATAACAATACCGACAGCAGCGACAAAATTAAGAAACTTCAGATTTCCCTGAGCAGTTAATAATGTGCCGTAAACGATGCTGCATGCCATCCCAATATAGCTGAACATTAGGATTACAAAAGGTAAACTGCTTTCTTCGATATTTTTCGTGTAGATCAAACTGAGAATATAATTGCTATTAAAAAGTGTTACAAGAAATAGTCCCATTGCACTTCCAATCAACAATCGTGCTGACATGTTTAGTAGTTCTGTTACACTTTCTCTTTTTTTTAGGAGTTTAGAAAACATGGGAAAGAGAAGGTTTGAAAAAAGCATAGCAAAAAGAAAAAGTGCACTTATCAATCGAAACCCTTGTGCATAAAATCCTGCTTCGCTTTTTCCGTTAATGTGTATTCGCTCGATCATGACAGAATCAGTTCGAGTATATATCATCATCAGTAGAATGAGCAGTGCATATGGGAAACTTTGTCTTATTATCGCAAAGGAGAACAACGGTTTATATTGGAATTTGGGAATTCCTATTCGCGACAATAGAATGATCAGTCCTATGATAAGAGTTAAACCGTAGCAAAGAGTCTGCAACCAAATGAACCATTCTATTTGAAATGATTCACTGCGCATTGGTCCATACAGAAGCATACCACAGAATATGATTAATAATGCTCTATCAAGAACACCAACAATAGCTTCTGTTTTAAAAAGCATCATTCCCCCTAGGTGACTTCTGATATAGGCTATCAGGGCAACAAAAAATTGATTGAGTACCAGGAAACTTAAAAGAATTAGCTCTCTCTGACCCCAGTTCAATAAAAAGGCCAATGTGTATGAAACTAAAGCATAGATAACAAAAAGAGATAAGCGAAAGGTGAATACCTTCCCAAAGTAGTTAAGTGCCGCATTTGGGTACTGTGCTACACTTTTTGTGGTAAAATTGTTGATTCCAAAATCCAACAGAATATTAAACAGAAAAGAGAAATTAAGTAATGAGAAATAAATACCGTACTCTTCTGCACCCACACGATTTTGAACAGCTGCGTCAATTCCGAATATAGAGATTGGTTTGATAAGCAGGTTCAGCAGAACCATGAGAATTAAATTCGATATGAATTTCTTTTGCATAGCCGATTTCCTGTATTAACGGGAATATATCGGCCTAAATTATGAAAACTAAACGGATCCGTATCTATTAATGAACCAGTAGCTTGAACCCCTGACCATGTATATTAAGAATTTCAATTCGGTCATCGTCTTTCAAATGTTTTCTGAGCTTTGCGATGTAAACATCCATACTTCTTCCATTGAAGTAGTTATCTTCGCCCCAAATAGCCTCGAGTGCAATTCTACGATCGAGTACCTCATTTCTATTTTTCACTAGTAAATGAAGTAATTGGTTTTCTTTGGTCGTTAGTTTTTTTTCATCGCCACTGTTACGTAACAGACGAGTTTCTGGATCATATTTAAAAAGCCCTATTTCAAAATCATGCTTTATTTTGTCTGAATGCAAATCTGAACGTCGAAGAATTGCATGAATCCTTGCAAGCAATTCTGTCATCTCGAAGGGTTTTGTGACGTAATCATCTGCACCAGTGCTGAAGCCCTGAAGGACATCATCTTTCATAGATTTTGCCGTTAGGAAAAGGATAGGTACTTTTTTATCTAATTTGCGGATTTGTCCAGCAAGTGAAAATCCATCCAATTCAGGCATCATTATATCGAAGATGCAAAAATCAAATGTGTCCCGATTAAACTTTTCAAATGCAGTTTTACCATTTTGAGCTAGACTCACATCGAACCCTTTTGAAATCAAAAATGTTCGTAAGACTGCCCCAAGATTTGGATCATCCTCTGCCAATAAAATTTTAACTTTTCTACTCATGATCTTTATTGATTACTATGGTAAAGGACGAACCTTCATCAATTTTACTTTTCACATTAATTTTCCATCCGTGTAATTCGATAATCGCCTTTACGTAACTTAACCCTAATCCAAATCCTTTAACGTTATGAATATTACCAGTCGGTATTCGGTATAGGCTATCAAATATTTTCGGAATTTGTTCTTTTTTCATACCAATACCTTTGTCTTCTACAGTGATTTTGATCAACTTCCCTTCCGATTTAAGCGCAATAGAAACCTCCGGCCTCCCATCGCTGTATTTTATTGCGTTGTCCACAAGATTTGACAACATATTTGTGACGTGTACTCTGTCCCCGCGAACGGTAATGATTTCACGGGGTAATTCATCATTTATTGTACCTCCAACATTTTTCACCCTGAATTTTGCATTTTCTATGATATCAGAGAGAATATTATTTAGTTCGATCAAATCCTCTCTGATTTTCAATTCACCACGATCGATTACAGCACTTTGCAAGATTTGTTCAACCAAAATTTCTAGTCTTTTGTTCTCGGTTTCAATCATTTTCATGAAAGTCTTTGTGCTATTTGGATCACTTTTTAATACGTCACCATCCTCAACGGCTTGACAAGCCAAAGAGATTGTTGATATTGGGGTTTTAAACTCATGCGTCATATTTGAGATGAAATGATTTTTTATTTCTGATAACTTTTTTTGTGTAAGAATTGTCTTAAACATGATTACTAGAGCTATAACAATAATCAAAACCAATATAAAATTGACTACCAAGGATGTTCCCATCTCTTTGAAGACAAATGAGCCCTGCTTTTTAAATTTCATGTTCAAGTACAGATCTTCATCTAATGAATTTCCAGGAAAGAGCAAGGTTCTGTGCGAATCCACTGTATCTAGATCTGTCGTGTAATTTTCTGGCGAATGATTGAATTTGATTGGTGTGTTCAGGGCATCAGTGATCATAAATGAAAACTCACTTGGAAGTCTTTTTCCTTTTAATTCGGATTTGATAACTGTGTCAAGGAAATGAATATCTAATCGTTCAGAGGGTTCCTCGTATACATTTGTTCTGAACGTTTCGAGCATCAATTCATTAACGAAACGAGCCTTCTTAAAGATTTCATGAATAACTCTTTGGTCAAGCTGGATAGCCATCTTCATACTGTCTTCACTAATCAAGGTTTTTGGACGCGCAAATAATTCTCTGAGATGTCGGACGTCACGAGCGAGCACCCTTTGTTCAGCTGTGAGCCC
>JALRKF010000075.1 GCA_023254905.1 Crocinitomicaceae bacterium
GTTGGATGTAAATCAACAAATACAGAATCGCTGCCAAAACACCCATTTTGATCAATCGCCGTGACAGTGTACAATGTTGGATTAGTAGGATTAGCATACACCATAGATGCATTTGAAGTATTCAAGCTATTACTTGGCATCCAGCCATATGTAACACCTCCGGTGGCAGATAACTGTGCGACCTGACCTGGACAGATGATAGTATCATTGAATGCATCAATCTGAGCAATAACGACGTCTATAAAAATACTGTCCCGCGCAAATCCACAGGCATTCGTAAATTCACAATAGTAAAACATTGAGTTCTGTGGAGTTATTGTTACAGTGGCTCCTGCTTGAGAACTGATATCTACATTTGGAGTCCAAAAATAAGTGTCAGCCCCTGATACAGTGATCGTCGTCGAAGTTCCTGCACAGACATTTATGCTGTCGGGTATAACGGGTTGCGGAGGATCATAAAAAACCCCTACTGAAACAGACTCGCTAAATACACAACCGTTCGGACTTGTAATCTCCACATCATAAGTTATAGGTTGATCTGGGGTGGCAATAGGATTGGATATCGTCGGATCGTTCAAGTAAGTAGATGGTGTCCAAGTATATGTACCTCCCCCTGTAGCACTTAAGAAGGCGCTATTACCAATACAAACACTCGTGTCGGGTGAAATAGAAGAAACATCATTGTAGACCGGCACTGTTATAGAAATGGTATCTATACCGCAGCTATCCTCTACAATAACCGTAAAATCGGTAGTCTGATACAATATAGCCGTCGGGTTGGCGATGGTTGAATCATCAAGGAATTGAGATGGCGACCATGCATAAATACTACCTCCTGTCGCATTGAGCTGATAAGCCTCTCCTGGGCAAATCGGATTAGAAACAGCATCCACCTGCGCTTGAAAATCACCAATGTTGACATAAAACTGGCTTGAATCAGTGGAAAAACAACCATTTGTATCGCTGACAATTAACGTCGCCAAATAGGTGCCAGGGCCGGGATAAACGTGCGACGTATTCTCGAGGGTAGATGTGTCACCATCTCCAAAATCCCAGTAAAAGAAATTACCATTCACACTATTATTTGTGAATATTACGGGGTTTGGTAAACATATATATGGATCTGGATCTGCAGCAAGCGCCTCTATCTCGGCTAATTCAAATTTGAAACAAGCCATATTACAATTTGCGCTATTAGATGTTTCTGACCAAACTCCTGGTGTTGTTGTAAAACCAGTGTTCACACCACTACCACAAGACCCACAAACAGCATGATAAATTCTTCCAGCCTTATCAAATCGACTCGTTCCGCCGTCCACATGGTTATATGGGCTCGTTGTGCCTCCCATGTACGTTCCATATTTCAAGTAGGAGGCATCTGGCGCTAATACCGCTATGTAGAAATTAGAGCCATTCGTAGTTAACTGATGAGCCATATTGTTCGGACCATTGGTCACAGGGAATCCATTACTCGTCGAATTTATGGCTTGACTAACTCCAGGGTTTGCATTGAGCTGACCACCCCAACCTGATAAATAAATATCATAACAATCTGATACAAGAAACGCAGTAGGGGAGATTTCTACATGGCCTGTCCCTGCACCGATCATCGTTGTCCACTCAATAGTGAGTAAATCATTTGTGTATTTCCGAATAAATTGTCCTGAACTGGGAATCCCATACAAGCCCGCCGTGATCGGCCAATCAGATTCTGATTGACCAAGAACATAAACGTTGTCATCGATGTCGAGTTGAACAAAATAAGCCTGATCATATTCTCCAAACCCAAGATATGTACCAGCTAAAATGGAACCTGTATTACCATCAAATTTAGCGAGGTATCCATCAGATAGTCCTCCATTAAAAGTTAAGTCTTCTCCTGTTGGAAAAGGCATCACACCAGAATCTGTTCCTCCTGCTACAAAAACATCTCCTGTATTCGAAATTTGAACAGAGTTTCCAGTCTCTAAGCTTCCTCCTCCTAAATAAGTAGACCAAATCATTGTGCTGAGAGAAGGATCCAATTTAAAAACAACGGCATCCTGCACACCACTAATCGCTGGCTGGGCTGCATTCAATACAGGAAAATCGAAAGAAGTCGTCATAGATGCCACATATACATTGCCTGCATCATCTAAAATTATTTCGCCTCTTAATTGATCACCATAGTTGAATTTAAGATTCGATGTGTTCAAGCCATCTGTGCCACTACCTCCAACATAAGTTGAAGAAAGCAAAGCAGTTCCTGCCGGATTTAATCTTGCAATAACGATATCCGCACCCGCTGTGAAGCCTAAGTTATTGGTTTGATTGTTTGGTAATGAGGGACCTGCATCAAAAGAATTATCAAAAGGTGTTCCTGCCATTGGGAAATCGGAAGAAGACGTTACACCAAAGATGTAGAGTTCTCCATTCGGTGCACAAACGATACTGTTCGGTGTCTCAGAACCGGCGGAACCTCCGATGTAGGTTGAATAGAGAAGATTAACACCATCCTCATCAAATTTAGTAATTGACATATCCACTACTCCACCATTGAATGTATCATCGTAGGCTCCTGTTGTAATCGGATAACCTTGTGAAAAAACTACACCACCACCGAAAAGATTTGCATCTTCATCCGGTGTCGCCGACATTCCCCAATTATCTGCTGTAGCGCCTGTAAAAGTGGAAAATGTTAGACTTGGATCTATAAAAAGTTTTGCTGAATTATCGTAGGATCCCAAATCGAATGTAATGATGTCATTCGTAAGTCTAAATGAAACCTCAACCTTTTGGGTGCGTCCATTTTCATCTATCGTCCAGGCAGTCGGTTTCTCCTCAATAATATCGCCAAACTCACTACTAACATGCAATCTCCCCCTCTCATCAATAAATACATTACTATGGCCTTTCCACTGAATTTTTATTTTGTTGGGATCCATATTTTGGGCTACAACAAAGCTATATTTTAAATTTCCCGTTTTTGTTTCGTACAACAAATCAATTCCTGGATAGATTTCTTTCATTTCCACTTTTGCTGCGCTGTAGATGAGTGATTTCCAGTTACGATTATCACTTCCCAAAATATAATTACGGTAAAAAGAAGAAGTATCACTTTCCACCTTCTCTAGAGGTTTTGAGGCTCCTACAAAGGTGGACCGGATAACATGCTTTCGGTATGTTTTATGAGAATGTTCATACTCGTGTTCATGATGATGACTGAAGTGCTGCTTGGCATCGGACAAATTAAAAAGAATGCCATCATCCTCAAGATAGATTTCCCCTAAGGTCAAATCTAGCTTATACAAGATATTTTGATCCCATTGCCCTCTGTTTGGATGCATCCAAACATCCTGGCCGAAAATGGTTATTGAATTGATTATCAGTATAATAAAAAGGATTAATCGCACTGTCAATTTTGATTTACACGTATTATTGAAAGTTATATAAAATCGATTAAATTCAATAATTCCAACCCTACCAATTGAGAAAAAAGGTCAATCTCTATTATTATACCGTACTTTGGGCGATTTGGTTGCCAAATCAACAATGAAATTTCTTAGTCAATTAGACAGAAATCAGTCCGTATTTTATGTGTAAATTTGCAAATCAAACGTACTGTTTACTATGAGCGATCCGATAAAGCATGAGTGTGGTATAGCACTCCTTCGACTAAAAAAACCTATAGAGTACTATTTGGAAAAATATGGTTCTGCATTTTACGGAATAAATAAGTTGCATCTTCTTATGGAGAAGCAACACAATAGAGGTCAGGATGGTGCAGGCGTTGCGAATATCAAATTCGATATGAATCCTGGAGAGCGCTACATTTCACGCTATCGCTCTGTCAATAGTAAACCCATTCAGGATATTTTCGACCACATTAATGGGCGATTTGAAGATATTGCTGAACGAGATCCAAAACTTTTAAAGGACGTTAACTTCCTAAAGAAAAATGCAGGATTTACTGGAGAATTATTCCTTGGTCACTTGAGATATGGAACGTTCGGCAGAAATTCCATTGAGAGCTGCCATCCATTCCTAAGACAAAACAATTGGATTACCAGAAATTTGGTCGTTGCAGGAAACTTTAACCTTACTAATGTTGATGAACTTTTCGAAGTTCTTCTGCATGTCGGTCAGCACCCAAAAGAGATGTCTGACACGGTTACAGTCATGGAAAAAATTGGACATTTCCTCGATATGGAAAATGTTGAGATGTACGATAGATTGAAGCCTCAGGGATACTCAAATCAAGAGGTATATAAACTAATTGGTGATAAACTTGATATAGAGCGAATATTAAAACGTGCATCGGAAGATTGGGATGGCGGTTATGCTATGGCGGGACTTTTTGGGCATGGCGACGCTTTTGTTTTGAGGGATCCAGCTGGTATTCGACCTGCATTTTGGTATGAAGATGATGAAGTTTGCGTTGTAGCTTCGGAAAGACCTGTAATCCAAACTGCATTTAATTTAAAGAGTGAACAGGTAAAAGAGCTGACTCCTGGTCATGCCTTAATTCTGAAAAGAGATGGAGAGGTAAAAGAGACTCTTATTAATAACCCAGTTCCTGCAAGTAAATGTTCTTTCGAGCGCATTTACTTTTCGAGAGGTAGTGATTTTGAAATATACAATGAGCGAAAAGAACTCGGTAGAAATATAGTCCCTCAAATTATAGAAGCCATTGACGGGGATTTGGAAAATGCAGTTTTCTCATTTATTCCAAATACAGCAGAGGTATCATTCTATGGAATGATAAAAGGCCTTGAGGATCACTTAAATGAGGAGAAGATTCAGCAGGTTATAGCGCTCGGAAATAACCCGGATCACGAGGAGATCAGAAGAATACTTTTGCAAAGAACTCGCATTGAAAAGATCGCTATCAAAGATGCCAAGCTTCGAACGTTTATCACTCAGGATGATAGCCGAGACGACCTCGTTGCTCACGTTTATGACATAACATACGGAAGTGTGAGACCTAAAACGGATAACCTCGTTGTAATCGATGATAGTATAGTAAGGGGTACAACCTTAAAGCAATCTATTTTGCGCATCCTTGATCGCCTAAATCCGAAAAAAATCGTAATCGTCTCATCCGCACCTCAGATTAGATTCCCAGATTGTTATGGTATTGACATGGCTAAATTGGGAGATTTTATTGCATTTGAAGCAGCTATTTCATTATTGGAGGAACGTGGAATGAAACAAGTAATAAATGATGTATACGATCAATGCAAGGGACAAGAGGCCCTGAAAAAAGAGCAGGTAAAAAACTATGTTCAGCAGATCTACGAACCTTTTACAGACGAGGAAGTTTCTGCCAAAATAAGCGAATTACTTACTCCAAAAGAAATTAATACTCCCGTAGAGATCATTTATCAAACTGTAGATAATCTTCATAAAGCATGCCCTGGAAATACTGGTGATTGGTACTTTACTGGCAATTATCCCACACCTGGAGGGAATCGAGTGGTGAATAAAGCATTTATCAACTGGAAAGAAGGTAAGAACGAACGAGCCTATTAGATGAATCGTCAGGCAACCATAATATTCTATATTCTCAGCCTATATGTCGTTGTCCAGTTTTTATGGTGGGGATTTCATTTGATAGAATTAACTTCTGCAATCACAGAAGAATCAGATTTGATTAATAAACGCGTAACGATGGTAATAGGTGAAGGCATCGTGTTCTTATTAATCCTATTACTTGGTCATTGGCAAATTAGAAGATCAATAAAGAAACAATTGACTCTAGACAAAGATCAAAGGAACTTCATGCTGTCAGTTACTCATGAGCTTAAGACACCTTTAGCTGCAAACAAGCTCTATCTTCAAACCATTTCCAAACGGGATCTTGATGAATCAAAAAAAAATGAGCTCATGATGAGGGCAATTGAAGAGAACAAGAGACTTGAACAAATGATTGATAAAATTTTGAATGCAACAAGGCTCGGAAATGAAAATTTAGAGCTTAACAAGAAATCCGTTGACCTCAAAGATTTAGTGAAAGTAATCCATGGGCGCTTTCAATCATTTTATCCCAATATTAAATTGAAAATTGATATTGATACAAAAATAGTCCTTTTCGCAGACGCATTTTTACTTGAAACCGTGCTTAACAATCTTATTGAAAATGCAATAAAATACAGCGAATGTGATGCCATTGAGATCTATGCAAAAAAAGGAAGTGGAGATATAATATTTGGTGTGAAGGATTTCGGTAATGGTGTCCCTCAAATCATCAGATCCGATATATTTCGGAAGTTTTTCAGGAGTGGAGAAGAAGACACCCGAACTACAAAAGGAACTGGTCTTGGACTATATATAGTGAAACAGATTTGTAATTTACATGGTTGGAGCATTGAGTGTTTGGCATGTGAACCGAGTGGATCAAACTTTCAAATAAACGTAAAGAATGTCTAAAAAATTCGGGTTAATCATATTGGATGGATGGGGTATTGGTGATGGTAGTGAATCAGATGCTATATTTCATGCTAAAACTCCTTTCATGAATAGTTTGATGAAAGATTATCCAGCTTCAACACTGTTAACCTCGGGCGAAGACGTTGGATTACCTGAAGGACAAATGGGAAATTCTGAGGTGGGACATTTAAACATTGGTGCAGGAAGAATAGTATACCAAGAGTTGACACGAATCAACAAAGCAATACGAGATCATGAGTTTTTTGAAAATCCCACACTCGTTGAAGCGTTCCAAAATGCAAAGAAGAAAAACAAAAAAGTTCACCTCTTAGGACTTGTTTCAGAGGGCGGGGTACATAGCTCTCAAGCTCATTTGTATGCTCTTTGCGATATGGCTGAGAAATATGGAATAAAGAACACTTATATTCACGCTTTTACTGATGGTCGCGATTGCGATCCGAAAAGCGGCTCTGGTTTTATTGAAAATCTCGAGGAATACATCCTGGGGACAAACTGTAAAATAGCAACTATAATTGGTCGTTATTATTCTATGGATCGTGATAATCGTTGGGAGCGAATTAAGAAGGCTTACGATCTTTTGGTGAATGGTCAAGGAGAAAAATATTCGTCTGCCCTAGAAGCTATAAAAGCGAGCTATCGAAATGGTATAACCGATGAATTTGTTGAGCCATCACTAATCGATGAATTTGGGATGATTGAAAATGGAGACACTGTCATTTCATTCAATTTCAGAACTGATCGTCCTCGTGAAATCAGTATAGCACTTACTCAAAGGGATTTTAAGGATTACAAAATGCAGAAACTCGATTTGTCTTATTACACCATGACAAATTACGATCACAATTTTGAGGATGTAAATGTAATTTTTGAAAAGGCAAATTTATCAAATACAATTGGCGAGGTTATTGCTAATCATGGGCTTACCCAAGTTCGAATTGCAGAAACTGAAAAATATCCACATGTTACATTCTTTTTCAGTGGCGGTCGAGAGCTCGAGTTTTCAAACGAAAAACGTATCCTTGTCAACTCACCGAAAGTAGCTACATATGATTTGCAACCGGAAATGAGCGCTCCTGAGGTACGGGATCATATTGTTAAAGAAATTCGAACAAACACGCCCAACTTTATTTGTTTGAATTTTGCAAATCCTGACATGGTTGGTCATACTGGAGATTATAACGCGATAGTGAAAGCTGTAGAGACAGTAGATAGATGCCTAAAAGACGTGGTTTTAACTGGAACTGAATTCGAATATGAATTTTTAGTGATTGCGGACCACGGTAATGCAGACTATGCTATCAATTCAGATGGAACACCAAATACTGCACATTCACTAAATCCAGTGCCTGTCGTGTTGGTAACAAATGATAAAGAATTACACTTGAGAAATGGAATTCTTGCAGATGTTGCACCGACAATTCTCTCAAGACTTGGATTAGAACCACCAAGTGAGATGACCGGAAAAGATCTTACGATGTAATTACGTTTTTTTTAGCTTGTCTAAGATGGAAGTAGTCGAAAATCCATCAACTAATGGGATAGTAACTACCTTTCCTCCTCTTTTTCTGACTAGATCAGAACCAACTATGTAGTCCAATGCTTGTTTATTTGTCTGATCGGCATTGTAATCCCCCCCCTTGACCAGGATATCAGGATTAAAAATATCAATGATCTCAAGTGGTGTATCTTCATTGAATAAAACAACGAGATCGACAAACCCAAGACCAGCCAGAACTAATGCACGGGAAACCTCATCATTTAATGGTCTATCCTCACCTTTGCCAAGTCTGCGAACTGAATCATCAGTATTTACAGCTAATATCATTTTGTTGCCGAGTGAAGATGCTTGTGATAGATAAGAAACATGCCCAAGATGGAGAATATCAAAACATCCATTTGTAAAGACCACTTTATATCCCTTTAATCTCCATGCATTAATTCGTCTTACAGCTGTTTGGTGATCAACAACTTTATTTTTTATGTTTCCTACCCTATCCATTTATCTTTGATTTACGCTGAATTAACAATAAAGACGATAATCCCAATATTACTATGAGGGCTGTTTGAATTATCCATAAAAAGATACCATATGCTGGAAAATCCATACCATATATTAAGAGCACAGCAGTTATCCAGGTTGGGTAGGCCCCAATCCCTCCTGGCAATATTGCTATTGCAGCTGCTCCCACCACAAATACCGCAAAAACACAGGCAATAGACATATCCTTGGTTTCTTCAAATGCTAGAGCAAAAATCCAAATTCCAATAACATAACAAAACCAAATGAAGAAAGTATGTAGGACATAAAGCCACTTCTTTTCTGCAGTCCATACTGTTTTCAACCCCTCCAAAAAACCCTTAAATTTCTCAATAAAGAATACTCTAAATTTCACGTTAGCTCTGTAAAGAACTCCTATTATGGTCAGCATTAGAACACCTCCAATCACCAACATTAAATAGAATCCTGATGTTGATCCACCTCCTTCTGCAGTAGTGATCTCTTTTAATACCTCAGAGTCAGTTTGTAGAATCCCAGCAATAAAAATGATTCCACCGAGCATCAATACATCTACAAGACGTTCTACAACTATTGTCGCAAATCCCTTCTCAAAGGATACACCTTCATAATTTGCTAATAATCCGGCACGAGCAAATTCACCTGAACGAGGCACGGTAAAATTAATTACGTAGCCCGACATCACTGAATGATACGCATTGCTCAATGAAACATTATATCCCATAGGCTCTAATAGATATCTCCAACGAACTGCACGACTTACATGACTCAAAAAAGAGACGATAAGACTCAATACAATCCAAAAGTAATTCGCTTCAAAAATTGCATTTTTAGTTTGATCCAAATCTTCATTCGTGAGACTTGCAAAAAAATACCATGTAAGATAAATCCCGATTCCAAGAGGAATGATGATCTTAACGGTCTTAATGATCGAATTCTTCAAGAATTAACGTAGTTTGTTTGACTCAGTATCTGGGAATATTAGTTTCGGTTTGAATGATTTCGCCTCTTCGATATCAAGATAACCGTATCCTATAATAATTACAACGTCACCAACCGCTACTCTTCTTGCTGCGGGACCGTTAAGACAAATTTCACCAGAACCTGCCTCTCCTTTTATGACATATGTTTCAATTCGCTCACCATTATTGACATTGACAATCTGAACACGTTCTCCTTCAATAATATTCGAGGCGATCATTAGATCTTCATCGATCGTTATACTACCAATGTAATTTAAATCCGCCTGGGTAACTTTTACTCTATGGATTTTCGATTTTACGACTTGTACCAACATCAACAAAAAATTAAATGCAAAGTTAAAGCAAATATTAACAAAACGCACCCTTGGGAACCACCTCAAGATTATCAATTAACCTTACGTCTCCACAGTTAGCTGCAACGCAAGCACGAGAACCTGGAATCCAATCATAAACTAATTCAAAAGTGTCGGGATCAATAATATCTAAATATTCCAATTTTAAATCACTTTGTTTGATCATGTCCCGCGCCCTAATTAGTGATAAATCAAATTCTGTTTTAAAAGCCTCTTGCTTTAAATATGACAATGCCTTGAATAAAATGGTAGATTTTTCGCGATCTTCTTCATTAAGACGAATGTTACGACTGCTACTGGCAAGTCCCGTTTCTTCTCGTATCGTATCAGCACCTATGATCGTAATATCATAGCCCAAAGCTTTTGTCATATACTTTATGATTGCTAGTTGTTGATAATCTTTTTCTCCAAATACGGCATAATCCGGTTCAATAATATCGAATAACCTACTAACAACGTTCACTACTCCTTCGAAATGACCAGGACGAGATATTGCCTCTTGTCCTTTAACCAGAGTTCCAAGATCTAAAATATGGCCTTCGAAGTCTGCTGGGTATATTTCCTCCTCAGATGGTACGAAAGCAATCATATTTTTATGCGCCGATAATTTTCCCAAGTCCTCATCAATAGGCCTAGGGTAATTCAAAAGATCGTTTTGGTTGTTAAATTGCTTCGGATTTACAAAAATACTGACAACAACGAAATCGCCAATTTCTGCAGCTTGCTCTACAAGAGAAATATGTCCATGGTGCAATGCACCCATAGTTGGCACGAACGAAATCATATTTCCATCTGCTTTCAACTGAGACATCAAAGCTCTTAACTCATTAACTTTCTCACAAACGACCAAATCTCCCATGTACCATGCTTTTCAGAGAAACAAAACTACCCGTTTTTGTTGAAGTTCCGCTTTTTTTTCTATATTTTTGTGATGTTTTATCAATCAAAATTCATGGAGAAGAAAAAAGTTTTGTTTATCTCTCAGGAGATCTCGCCATTTTTGCCCAAATCTGAGGTTTCAAGAGGAGCGAGAAATTTAGCACAAGGAGTACAGGAAGCAGGGAAAGAAATAAGAGTGTTTATGCCGCGTTTTGGGGTGATAAATGAAAGGAGACATCAACTTCACGAAGTAATTAGGCTGTCAGGGATGAATCTGATAATTGATGATAACGATCATCCTCTAATTATCAAAGTCGCGTCCATTTCAGCGGCACGGATGCAGGTTTATTTCATTGATAATGAAGAATACTTCAAACGTAAAACAACAGTTGTCGATGATAAAGGTAATGATCATGCAGATAACGACGAGCGATCTATGTTCTTCTGTCGTGGGGTTCTTGAAACAGTGAAAAAACTTGGTTGGCAGCCCGATGTTATACATTGTAATGGATGGATGACGGCACTTATGCCATTATATCTGAAAAAAGTTTACCACGACGACCCTCATTTCGCAAATACGAAGGTTGTTTATAATATGTATGGAAACGAAGGATTTAACAATAATTGGGATTCAAAATTTGCCGAAAAACTTAAATTTGACGGAGTAGACGAAGACACTCTCAACGATTTCAAAGATTTCGATTTTGTTAATATAAATCGTCTTGCTGCTGAGTTTGCGGATGGGTTGAGTATTGGACAAGATGAGTTAAGTGCGGATCTTCGAGAAATATTTGACAATGCCGAGTGTGAGAAACTTGATTACGTTGCGGAAGAACATCACGTAAAAGAAGTGTCAACATTTTTAGACAAAGTAATAGAAGCAGAGGTACTGATATAGAATGAATAATATTAATAAGCCAATGTGGCGGAAAGGAGTTCTCCTTTCCGCTACTTTTTTAATAGGTCTTTTTGTCGCGGTCGGCTGTAAAAAGAAAGAACAGATACTTGGACAAGACTCTATTGATTCAAATGATCTTTTAACCTCAGAGGGAGTGGATACTTTCACCCTTAGAACATTCACAATCGAGGAGGATAGCGTAATCACAGACAATCCAGCCTATGGTATATTAGGACAATTTAATGACCCAGACTTTGGTCAAATGAATTCTGAAATATATACGCAAATTAGGCTTGCTGGTGTAGATCCTAATTTCGGTGACCCAACAACGCTGACCGTTGACTCAATCGTACTTCGGTTAGAATATACTGGGCTTTATGGAGAAACAACGGATCAATATATCGAGGTATTCGAATTAGGTGAAGGTCTCTCCATTGATAGTACATATTACTCGTTCAATACATTCACGTCAACTGGTACAGACCTAGTTCGACCTGGTGAAAACAATATCACAATGGATGTAAATACTATCAGTGTCGTGGGCAATGATACCGTCAGCCCTCAACTCAGAATTCCTTTAGATAACTCGCTTGGTGATAGATTTATTCAGGATGCCTGGGATACACCTGATATCTTCAATGACAATAATGAATTTATTAACTATTTCAAGGGGCTTCACATAAGAACTACTTTATCCCCTTTAAGCGGTGATGGAGGTGTTTTCTATTTTGATATGAACGACCCAAGCTCGAAAATAACCATGTACTACACGGATGGGAGTGGGGATTCTAGAGAGTTTGATTTTGTGATAAATTCTGAATGTGCAGATTTTAACCATGTTGACATCATAAATTCTCTAAATGTTTCAACTGTAATTGCAGATACAATTTCGGGTATGCAAGAATTTTATGCGCAATCCTTCAAAAGCCGGGCGGTAATTCAAATTCCAGGACTCGATAATATTCCTGCAAATGCAGTTATTCATAAAGCAAATTTGACATTACCTATTCAGTATCAAACAGCCTCTATTTACGACCCTGGTGATTTATTGATTGTTTCAACTAGGCTTAGTGAAGACGATGACAGATTATATAGTATCGGTACTCTAGGAGAGTACAGCAGTTCACAAAAGGCATTTACAATCAGTATCCGCGAATACATTCAATCCGTAATATTGGGAGAAATTGAGAACACTGAATTAATTCTGTCACCTTTTTTCTTTATTTCTTCTGCAGACAGAATTATATTTAATGGTAAGCAGACATTGAACAAGGCAAAACCAAAATTGGATATTGTTTATACAGAATTTTAAGAGATTTATATGTGTGGTATTGTTGGGTATATCGGAAATAATGAAGCTTATTCAATTGTAATAAAAGGGCTAAAAAGATTAGAATACAGAGGTTACGATAGCGC
>JALRKF010000118.1 GCA_023254905.1 Crocinitomicaceae bacterium
CCCGCCCAGATACCTAGTGCACCGTCAATATTAGAAGGAACGTTTATAGGTGCCGCGAATGGATTTCCGTTCGATCCGAGTTGTGCATCTCTTTTATCAAAAAAATCATAAACTGATCTTTCCACTCTTGAGAATCGTATAACAACTGAGTCCTGGAACCGATAAAAGCGTTTATACTCTTTTAAGTGTGTGCTATCTTTTCGTTTCTGTCGATTTGGCGCATCGAATTCAAAAGTCAGCCCATCAAAAAATTGATCATCAAAAAATCCTCGGCTTCCATTACTTGATCTGAATAATGTGTCCATCGGTTGCCCGTTGGATTGAATATTTATTCGTTTTGCCTCCCAGCGATATGCATTGTAAATATTTGCCGGATCAGAAAGTTGTGCCACACTTGTTCCATACTCAGGATTAAATTCATCAGGTCGCCAATAAATATTGTCTAAGGTCACTGGAGACATTAATTCTGTACTTCCTGTATAATCTTTCCCATTGTACGAAATATCTAATGTATACGATTTTCCAACTTGACCTATAAGTGAAGTATTTTGCGTAGAGTAGACTTGAATTGGGACAAAACTGATCTGATCAAATTCTATTCGTAGCATTTCAGCAAGAGTTTTTTGACTTTCCAGCGGTAGTTGGTTTACTCCCATTAAGTCAAGACTAATTGTAGTACCATCTAAAGTAATGGAAACATCTGCATCGTAAATGAATGATTGTAAGTAACTACTTAGATCGGTTGCGGAATATACGTCTTGTGAAACAGAAAGAAAAACAATTGGGTAACCTCCTGTTTGAATACGGCCTTCAACGACTAACTCCTGTTCGAATCCTGGTATGTCAATCTGCACCTCTTTCGTGCAGGAGATAAAGATAAAAACAAGAAAAACCCAGCTTGGAATTATTCGCATTTTCGAAAAATACAATGATTATTAATAATAAGAGTAATAATAGGTCTATTTCGCCCTATTTTTTTCTACTTTTTGTATTTTCGTAGACTGTTATAAATTAGAAAATTATGAATGCTCAAGAAGCTTTAGCGAAATTAAAAGAAGGTAATAGAAATTATGTTAATGATACAGAAACTGTGGATACATCTGCAAGTGTAAGATCAGGACTTGTGAATGGACAGTCTCCGTATGCAATTGTTCTTAGCTGTGCAGATTCTAGAGTTTTACCAGAATCTATATTTGACTCAAATGCTGGTGAATTATTTGTTTGCAGAGTGGCTGGAAATATTGCAAATACCTCGACAATTGCAAGTATAGAATATGCGGTAGCACATCTTGGAACGAAACTTATTGCTGTTTTGGGTCATCAAAGTTGTGGAGCTGTAACGGCCGCAATGGCAGGAGGTGATAATGGATACAACTTAAATCACTTGTGTGCGCATGTAGCACCGGCAATTGCTTCAACTGATTCTATGAATGTGAATGATGTGGTAAAGATGAATGCAAAACTAAACGCGAAGGCGTTGGCTGAAAGATCTTCTATTATTTCTGGAGCATTGAATGATGGATTACAGATTGTTCCAGCTTACTATAGCTTTGAAACAGGGGAGGTAACTTTCTTGGATTGAAATTGAAGAGTTTACAATAAAAGGCGGCCAACTGGCTGCCTTTTTTATTATATTGATTTTATTCTTGTAACTGCTTACTTTTGATTGTCTATGAATCAATCCCCTTTGAAAGATAAGTTTGGTAGAGTGCATGATTACTTGCGTATCTCGTTAATAGAGCGTTGTAATTTGCGTTGTACCTACTGTATGCCTGAAGAGGGAATTGTACTTAGAGATAAGTCTGAGTTTATGCGTCCTGAGGAGATCATTGAAATGGCTAAGACCTTTGTGTCTTTGGGAGTGACTAAGATCCGATTGACAGGAGGGGAGCCTCTTTTCAGGAAAGGCGCTGATCTCGTGATTCGCGAGCTAGGGAAATTACCCGTTGAATTAACGATGACAACGAATGGAGTCTTAATTGAACGATACATTGATATTCTCAAAAGTGCTGGAATTAAATCTATTAATATTAGCCTCGATTCGCTTAGTAGAGATCGATTTGAACAGATCACACGAAGAGATCAATTTGATCGCGTAATTGAAAACATAGCGTTGCTCAAAAAAGGAGGGTTTGAAGTAAAGGTGAATGTTGTCTTAATGAAAGGTGTAAATGATGATGAGATTATTGATCTTATCGAGTGGGGCGAGCGTGAAGATCTCTCCATCCGCTTTATCGAGTTTATGCCTTTTGATGGTAATCAATGGAATTCGGAGAAAAAGGTAACGGAACATGAAATATTGGATATTGTAAATGTACATTATCCGGATAAAAACCTTCAGCAGCTCCCGATAGGAAAAAACGCCACAGCAAGAAAATATCAGATTGAAGGAAAACGTCAGCATTTTGGAATAATTAGCACTATATCTAATCCATTTTGTGATTCATGCAATCGAATCAGGCTCACGGCTGATGGAAAGATCAAGAATTGTCTGTTTTCTCAGTCAGAAACAGATCTGCTCACAACGATGAGGAAGGGAGGGGATATAACTGAACAGATAGTTGACACAATTATAGGTAAACGGCGATCTCGTGGTGGGTACGATGCATTTGATGATGCAACGGTGGAGAAAATGGAAAACCGTTCAATGGTAACAATTGGTGGATGATGATTAGTGTTGAGGAGGCAATAAAACTGGTAGGCGAAAACACACCAAGAATGTCCACAATAAAAGTTGGACTTTCAGATGCCTTGGGATGTGTTGTTTCAGAGGATATCCTTTCTCCCGTAAACTTTCCGCCTTTTGCTCAATCTGCAATGGACGGATATGCAGTGAACGGGCTAGATATTCATGAATTTGAACTTGTGGGAGAGATCAAAGCCGGTGACGACGGTTCGATGATCTCATTAAAAAGAGGTCAAGCTGTGAGAATATTCACAGGGGCCATGGTGCCTGATTCGGCTGATGCTGTAATCAAGCAAGAGGATATTGTCCGGGATACGGACACTATTAGAATCAATATCGATCGTAAGATCAAGGAGTTAGAAAATATTCGTCCTGAAGGTGAGCAGATACAAAAAGGTGAAATTGTAATATCAAAAGGAACGAAGGTTAATAATGGTGTGATCTCTTACTGCGCCATGCTGGGAATAGAAGGATTGATAGTTTACAGGAAGCCTTCAATTTGTATTGTTACAACGGGTAGTGAATTGGTTGCTCCAGGTAATGAATTAAAGCCTGGTCAGATCTACGACTCTAACTCACTAATGCTAAGCTCTTCTTTACAGGAAATTGGATTTGAATCAGAGATTTTTTCAACTTCTGATAATCTGGATAAAACAAAGTCCGTCCTGAGCAATGCAATAGCGAATTATGACCTTGTCTTGATCACTGGAGGAATATCTGTTGGAGATTATGATTTTGTACAGGAAGCTCTGAACGAAAATGGTGTAAGCAAGGTATTTTATACAGTCAAGCAAAAGCCAGGGAAACCATTGTATATGGGAGTAAAAGGTAATACCGTTGTTTTTGGACTGCCTGGAAATCCAGCTTCTGTGCATTCATGCTATCATGTGTATGTGCTGACCGCAATTCGTTATATGCTGGGGCTTTCTGGAAAAGAAAACAGAGAAACGAGACTGTTGAAAGGGCGTATTTCCAAGACTGTAGGTCGAACGCAGTTTATGAAGGCTGTTCAAACAGAAGACAGTGTTGAAGTGTTGAAGCGACAGAGTTCCGCGATGCTCGGTGATCTCGTAGAAGCTAACTGTTTACTAGTTTTTCCTGAAGAAAAAGAAATCCTGGAAAATGAAAGGACGGAGATCATTCATCTTCCTCAACCTTATTTGTTTTGAAGTTCGGTGTTATCATATTGATCGGTGGACGAAGCACGCGCATGGGTGAGGATAAATTTGCTGTCAAATTTCGTGGTAAGCAATTATTGGATCACGTGTTGGAGTTATGCAAAGAGATCAATGCGTCTGAAGTTATTGTTGTAGGAAACGGCGATCAAGAAGTGACAGGTAAATTTCAATTTGTTCAGGATGAGATGGACGATGTAGGTCCACTCGGTGGAATATTGACAGGTTTACAAAATGCTTCAAATGAATTGAATCTTATATTGCCTTGCGACACGCCCTTTGTGAATGCTACATTGTTGCAGTTAATGCTTTCGAAAGAAAGTGGTCAAAAGGTAGTTGTACCGAATGTAAATGGAAAGCTACATCCTACTGTAGGTATTTATAAAAAGGAGTTGAACAACGAACTCTGGGAGTTCTTAAATGCGGGCAAACGGAAAATGATGGATTTTATTAGATCAGTTGATGGTCTTATTCTTTCAGAGAATGAATTACTGGGGTTAGAAAGCAACACTTTTGTTAACTTGAACTCACAAAAAGAGCTAAAAGAGAATGAGCATTGAAGTTAAATACTTTGGAATGATCGAAGAGTTGGTAGGAAAGAGCTCTGAGTCAATCGATAATACACAGTTTTTAAACGCTTCTTCGACAAGTAAAGATATCCTTATTCAGCTTTATCCCCAACTGAAGGGAATCAGTTTTCAAATAGCCGTAGATAAGGCATTGAACAAGGAAGTCACGAACGAATCAAAAGAGATCGCATTACTACCACCATTTGCCGGAGGATAATGACTAACAACAGAGAATCATATTTTCAAAGACAATCTCTCCTTCCAGAAATTGGGTTGGATGGATTGACAAAGCTTGAAGCGGCCAGTGTTTTGGTCGTTGGAGCAGGAGGTTTAGGGTCCCCGGTGATCGAACAATTGAGCAGTGCAGGAATTGGACGTGTTGGGATCGTGGATGGAGATACTGTTCAATATTCAAACTTGCATCGACAGTCGCTTTATACAGAGAGTGAAATTGGAGAATTGAAGGTGCTTTGTGCTAGTAGGCGGATTCTCGCTAGAAATCCTCATGTTCGAATTGAGGTATATCCGCAAATGTTGCATCAGGAAAATGCAATCAAGATGATCGAATCGTATGATATTGTAGTGGACTGCTCTGACAATTACTCAACGCGCTATTTGATCAATGATGCATGTGTTAAATTGAATAAACCGTTTGTTTATGGAGCTATATACAGGCTCCAAGGGCAAGTGGCGCTCTTTAATATTCCAGGAGGGGCAACTTATAGATGCCTTACACCGGAATTTCCTGATTCATTGGCAGGAACGGATTGTGTAAACAGTGGGGTGATCAGTCTTGTTCCATCGATCATAGCTAATTTACAAGCACTGGAAACTGTTAAATGGATTGTGGGATTGCCGGTGATTGAAGATCTGCTTTTGGTTGATTTAAGGTCATTTGATATTCAAAAATTGAAGCTTCCAGCTCGATCAACAGATTATACATTTTTGGACCACGGCTTGAATCATCCTTACTACAGAAGAGACTGTTCTACCACAGCTATCAGTAACCAAGAGGCAATGAAGCTTGTGAAGGAGGGAAAGATCCAACAAATGATCGATGTTAGAGAAAGAGAAGAGGTCGATTCAGACACAATTGATAATATTCCGCTGTCAGAGATCAGTTCCAATCCTTCAAGTGTAAAATTGGAAGGAAACACATTGTTGTTTTGTATATCGGGTGTTCGCAGCAAAGAAGCGTCAAGTATCTTGTCAAGGAATACGAATGCGATGATCTATAGTCTGGATGAAGCAATGACAAACGAATTGAAAGAATTATGGAAAAATCGAAAGTAAAAAACTGTTTCAGGGAAGGTGCAATAGCAGCAACTTTCATTGGTGATTCAATTGCGAAACATCAGTCTAAGACAAATATTGGGGCACATGAAATATTTTTAGGTCAGGTGCGTGCAGATGAAATTGATGGAAAAACCGTTGCAGCGATTGATTACAGCGCCTATGAGGAAATGGCAAATGAGAAGTTTCATGAGATCAGAGAGGCAGCGTTTGAAAAGTTTGACCTAACGTGTATGCATATATACCACAGTTTGGGTAGGGTCAACACCGGTGAGATTTGCTTATTTGTCTTTGCATCTTCTAAACATCGAGTAGAAGCGCGTAATGCTGTAGCTTATCTCGTGGACACAATAAAGACCGATGTGCCCATCTTCGGAAAGGAGGTTTGTGAAGACGAAACACACACGTGGAAAGTAAATAAATAAGGATGGTTGGAATAACACATAAGCATACCACATTACGCGTTGCGCTTGCCGAAGCTACGGTTTCTGTTAGTAGCATTGATACGATCAAAGCTATTCAGGAAAGAACTGTTCCGAAAGGAGATGTGCTGGAAATGGCCAAAACAGCTGGACTTTTTGCGGTTAAAAAGACATCGGATATGATACCTGATTGTCATCCGTTGCCTGTTGAGTTCACTTCCGTATCGTATGATTTTGACGGTTTGAATATTAGTATTAAAATGGAGGTTCATGCAATCTATCGAACGGGTGTCGAAGTAGAAGCAATGCATGGAGTGAGTGTTGTAGCATTGACCATATATGATATGTTAAAGCCGATCGATAAAGGAGTCGAGATCAATAATATCAGGCTAGTTGAGAAAAAAGGAGGGAAGTCGCAATGGAAGAAATTTGTTGCTGATGGTATTTCTGCTCAAGTGGTTGTGTGTTCTGATACAGTTGCAGCAGGTACTGCAGAAGATAAGGCGGGAGCGATTATTGAAGAAAAACTAAAGGCAATTGGCGTAATGCTAAAAACTAAGCTAGTTATTCCAGATGAGAAAGATACTATTAGAGGTGTACTTACGCAAACTGTTGATCAAGGGGTATCATTATTGATCTATACTGGTGGTACAGGATTGTCTGTAAGAGATGTAACACCGGAAAGCATTATTCCTGAATTGGATAGAAGAATTCCTGGAATTGAGGAGGCAATAAGAAGTTATGGGCAAGAGCGCACTCCCTTGGCGATGTTATCCAGAAGTGTTGCAGGTGTGAAGGGAAATACTTTGGTACTTGCTTTACCTGGGTCAACGAAAGGTGCTGAGGAATCAATGGATGCAATTTTCCCATCCGTTTTACATATTTTTAAGGTATTCAAGGGGACAAGACATGAGAGTTAAATATTTAGCCACTTTTGCATTATTGATTTCTTTATTCGCTTGCAGTTCCG
Organism: Crocinitomicaceae bacterium; assembly: GCA_023254905.1. Classification (GTDB taxonomy): domain Bacteria; phylum Bacteroidota; class Bacteroidia; order Flavobacteriales_D; family Crocinitomicaceae; genus UBA4466. The sequence goes on from JALRKF010000118.1 coordinate 7,116, forward strand.
TTGCTCAATCAAGTAAAATAGGGGAGGCAGATAACCTCGATACCAAAATGGAGGTTAATGATACCTTGAGCATTTGTACATTCAATATTCAATTTTTGGGGCATTTTAAGAACCGAAAGGATACATTACTCGGAAGACTTCTTCTGGATTATGATATTGTTGTCATTCAGGAAATGGTTGCTCCGCCTGTGGATGGGGTTTATCCTGATGGAACGCGATATGCATTGGATCAAGAAAGTGCAAACTTTCATTCAGTTATGTCTGATAATGGATTTAATTATTGGCTTTCGAAAGAAGATACCGGACCCACGAATAATCGTATTAATAGCAGCGGCTCAGAGTGGTGGATAGTTTATTACAAAGGAAGAGTGCAGCCCGATACTACTGGAGTTGAGCCTTTTGGGTTCTTATCGGACACGTTGGTTGGTAGTTCAATATTCAAAAGAGTTCCTTATTCATTCGCTTTCAAGAATAGTGATGGCTCATCAAGTTTTAATTTGATCAGTGTTCATTTAAATCCTGGAGGATCCACTAAAGATCGTTCAATTCGCAATACAGAATTTATTGGTATTAAAAATTGGATAGAAGAGGAGAGGTCAAAAAATTGTGACTTTATAATTCTAGGGGACTGCAATCTGGAAGATAAAACTGAGCTTCTAAGAATCGAACAAACAATATTCGAGAGTGAATTTAGGTCCTTAAATGAGGACTGCTTATCAACAAATACGAAGATGTATGAAGACTCAGGTAAGGGTAAGCCGTACGATCATATTTTCGTGAATACTTGTTTAACTGAAGAAATTGTTGAAAATAGTTTTCACAGAGTAGATCTCAGAAAATTTCTCCAATCTGAGGGTTTATACAATGATTTTTTTCCATACGAGCACAATTATTTTAGGACTCGATTATCAGATCACGTGCCGGTTGAGTTTAAAATTATCTTAGGTAAAGACTTGGACTAACTTATTATTTTTTGGGAGGACAAATAACGAAATCTACTCTTCTATTTGCTTCAGCGTCTTCCTCCTTTTTTTCGGGCCACACCGCGGGTATTTTATCGCTGTATCCCTTGAATGACATTCTCTCTTTTGAGATACCCGAATTCAGTAGAAAACGGTAGACACTTTTTGCTCTTTTTTTACTTACAACCTCAGCGGGTCCACAGCAAACATGACCCCTGATATGAATATGGAAATCATCATATGTATCTAAAAATGTAATTAGGTCTTCTAACATATATTTATAATTCCCATCAATTTGTACGCTACTTCCAACAAATCTAATTTCTCGAGGGTACAGAAATAGAGAATCACGTCTTACGAAAGTTGTGTCAATTTGAGCTGACAACAAAGTATTGATCAGAAAAATAAAATAAAATAAAATGTGCTTCGTGTTAATCATCGATTACCACATTTGAACCATTTTCAAAAATGATATCAACCCTTCTATTTTTCGCTCTATCCTCCTGTGTTCTCTCTGGAAATACGAGAGGAAGAGTATTGCTGTACCCCTGGAATGTTAATCTATGTGACTCAACACCATTTTTTACAAGGTATTTATAAACGGCTTTTGCTCGTTTCTCGCTAATTCGCTGATTATTTCCACAACAAACATGTCCGCGAATGTGCGCAGTCAGAAATGTATTATTCTTCATTGTTTCTGCTAGAGTATCTAAATAGTGTAATGATTCTTTTAACACTTTGTTTTTCCCTCCTTTAAATTCAATTGGGATGACCCTCGGAGTTTTGAAGGTAAATTCTTCCAATTCCTTTTTGTTCTTTTTTTGAGGTTCCATCATTCTGCGCTCAGAGGTATCCTTTACAGGTTTCTTCTTCACCGGCTCATCTCGAATAGTTAAACTGTAGTCATCGACATGGTAGTAAACATCAATTCTATCCCACGACATAACTTCAAATGGTACACGTTCCTTTTTGTTTCCATAATTATTTATGGTGATTTCATGTTGAATCAAGTTAAATTGGTTCACGAATGTATCAATTCTGGAAGATGCAAGTTTTCTTGCCTCTATGGGTTCTAATTCTTCAGCGAAACTGTTGATTTCAATCACTTGAACAGATTTCTGCATGTTCAGACTAACAAAACTTTCAACATCTTTTATGGAATGATAAGTGTAATCTGGTTTACCTGGAGTAAAATAGAATGATTTCACCTTTACCTGAGCATTAATGCAGAAGGAGAAGAATACTATGCATGATATCGTTAAGAACTTTATCATACCTACTTTAACGATAAATCATTGGAAAGGGTTACAAAATGAAAAAGCCCTGCATTTGAGCAGGGCTTTTTTCACTGTATATGGTTAGCAATTATTTGTAATCGTCAATATTCACCTTTGCATTTAATTTGATTTCTTTCACTTCTCCGCTCAAGGTCATCCCACCAAAGGAAATATCTTGCTTCATTGGAAATAAGAAGCCATCAACCTCCTGGTAATCACCATAATTGATAATACTCTCCATGGTTTCACCATCTCTGGATCTTATTTCTTTTCTTTCAACTTTGAGACAAGTTTTAACATCATAATATTCATAGATCTCGCTATTTCCGTCATTTAGCTTGATGAGGTAATAATCAATTCCATTACGGGTCTCAATTCCCTGCATGTCACATTCCATTCCAGTTTTCGCGTAGAAAAGCTCCGGGAACAGTCCTTCTGATTTCAATGCAGCATCGATTTCTTCCTGTGTCATATCCTCTGAACCTCTCATAGAAGAAGAACCTCCAGTGCTCCCATCAAAATATTGCTTTTGTAGTGTCATTCCACTCATTTCCATTTTGGTCCCATTTTGATTAGGTGAAATCCAAACGTTTGTCGAAGTAATAGCACCTGGGAACTGACTATTGGAATATTCAATTACCTCAGATTTAGACTTGATCTTCTTTAATTTTTTTAAAAGCTTCGGTCCTCCATAATTAGGGGAAATGGAAGCTATATAGGAATTGAACACATATTCTACGGAAGCATTTGTCGGTTTTAAGTCTTGAACTTCTCTGCCAAAAGCATCCAATTTTTCGATTTCACCATCCGCATCGAATTTCTCAAGTTTATCGAGAACTTCTTCACTACCAACGATCACGATATTACATTTTTTTGGCAGAAAGTATTTTTGGGCAATCTCAAGAACGTCGTCTTTCGTTATTGCCTCCAACTTTTTCAAGTATGTCTGATAATAATCTTTTGGTAGATCATTTCGTATAATACTTAATGCAAATCTTGCAATAGTTGATGGACTTTCAAGTGAACGTGAAAAAGAACCATTCATAGATGCCTTGGTCAATTCTAATTCTTCGTCTGTAACATATTCATCAGTGATCCTTTGAATTTCGAAAAGGATTTCAGTGATAGCACTATCTGTAACCTCATTTCTAAAATTACCACCGGCAGTAAACCAACTTCCATTGTTATTAACATTCACTCTAGAGTAGCAGCCGTAAGTATATGCCTTATCTTCGCGCAAGTTTTGCATCAAACGAGCACCAAAACCTGACGAACCAAGAATACCATTAAGAACTTTGAGTTTAATATAATCTGGGTGACCAGGTTCAATATCCATTGGGAATGAGATATTGATAACACTTTGTACGGCTCCTTGCTTCTTTATAAAAATCACCCGGTTTCCGTCATTAAATGTACCTGTTCCATATTCCTGTTTAAATTCATCAGAGCCGTTCCATTTTCCAAAGTATTGATCTACTACTTTTTCTGTTGTTATGCGATCAATATCACCAACTACAACAAGATAGCTTCCTTTTGGTGTGAAATTTGACTTGTAGTAGGCTACGATAGCATTTCTGTTAATTTTAGCAAGTGATTCCTCAGTCATGATTTCACCATAGGGATGTCTATCTGGGAAGTTTGCAACGGATTCAGCATTACTTGCCATAGTGCTAGGATCGGATTTTGCTGAGATCAGACCTGATTCATTCTGCTTGATAATCCTATCAACCTCATCCTGAGGGAAGTTAGCATACATAAGTACATCAGACATAAGGTCTAGCCCTTTGTCCATGTGTTTTGTAAGACAAGACATGTAAACAGAGCTGCTGCTGGCACCTAATGATGCTCCAATATAATCTGTCTCTTTATCGAGCTGATCTTTTGTTCTATTGTCAGTTCCCGACATAATTAACGAACCTGTAATTGAGCCGAGTCCGGCTAATGGTCCTTCCAGCCTAGGGTCAGATCCCATCGATAGACTAAATGAAACTCGAGGTAATTTATGGTTTTCAGATAGAATCACAGTAATGCCGTTCTTCGTTGTGAAAACCTCTGAGTCTTTAATATTGATCTCTGGAGCTTTGCCAGCCTTTGGTCTAATAGACCTATCTATTTGACTAAAGCTTAAGGATGGTAGAAGTATTGCAACTGCTAATCCCGCAATGTATATGTTTGATTTTTTCATTATTCTGAATCTTTAGGTAGGTAGTATAATAGAATTCGTCCATCCTGTGTTAGATAGTTGTTTGCAACTCGCTGAATGTCTTCTCGTGTAACCTTCATGTAATTTTCCAATTCAGTATTGACTTTATCTGCTCCACCATTGTATACATGGTTATCCGCTAGATTTTCGGCAATTCCAGCTACAGTTGAATTAGAAGAGATAAATGAATTTTCGTATTGATTTCTGATTTTCTCGAACTCTTCTTCAGTAATCAATTCTTTTTTGATTAGTTCGATTTGTTCGTCAAATGATGTTTTGATCTCAGCTAGGTCTATCCCATTTGCAGCTATCGCAGCAAATATTCCGGCTCCTGCATCTTCGAGACCATAACCAAATGACAGTGCAAACTGCGCTATCTCCTGTTTTTCAACTAAGTTCTTGTTAATCCTAGAAGAAGATCCTCCAGATAAAACATCATTCATCATCTGTAGGGCATAATAATCTTCGTGTGTTTGTTCTGGAAATCTATAACCCATAAAAAGTGCAGGTAGTTGGATGTTATCATAGATTGTATCAGAAATGATAGTTGTCAATTTTTCTGTTGCCTTCTCAGGACGAGGTATATTGACCGGAGTTGCTGAATATTTTCTCAAAATATTTCTAGCCGATTTGTCATTTGGGTTTAAGAAATCATTTTTGTCAAATTTTGATTTACTTGCGCCGTACTTACTTTCAAATTCAGAGTCAGCTAAATTCTCGAAATCCCTGTAAAGGTTAATTGCCTCTCCTTTCGGTATCGAACTGAAATATCTATCGATCCATTTTTTCGTTTGCTCAATATCAATATCTCCTGCGATTGATAAAGTTGCATTAGCCGGAACATAGAACGTTCTGTAGAAGTCTACATAGTCGGCTTCTTCGGCGGCATCTAAGTGTTCCATGCTTCCAATTGGCACCCAATTGTATGGATGTACAGAAAACATTCTTTTGAACATTTCTGTAAAGAAACTTGCGTAAGGTTGATTGTCCACTCGTTGTCTTTTCTCCTCTTTAACAACGCTTCTTTGTGTCTCAATTCCAACACTGTCCACCCGGGCGTGGAGCATTCTTTCACTTTCAAGCCAAAGCCCCAATTCTAATTGATTAGATGGAAGTAACTCGTAGTAAAAAGTTCTGTCTTGAGATGTGTTAGCGTTAAGCGCTCCTCCATTTTTTTCAACCAGCTCGCTATATTCGCCTCTTTCAATATTATCAGTTCCTTCGAAAAGCAAATGCTCAAAGAAATGGGCAAATCCAGTCCTGTCAGCTTTTTCGTTTTTCGATCCAACATGATACAAAACGGATACCGCCACAATTGGCGTTGCATGTTCTTCATGTAGAATTACATGAATGCCGTTGTCCAGATCGTATTCAATGAATTCTATTTGGCGCTGAGCATTTGCTGACAAGCTCGACAACCCAAGAATTCCGATCAATACTAATTTTTTCATTTATTGTTTGATTTTCAAAATGCGATGCAAAATAGTTATTATCTCTAAAATCGCACTTGTGCTATTTACCATTGGTTGAAATAATTGACCAGCGGTTGCTAAATGTTTTTGGTGTGAATTTTGGTAAATTTGATCCATGCGAAATCTTATCATCTTGTTTTTATCTCTAAACGGTTTATTTTCATTATCACAAAAAGTAATGCCGCTTGTTGATTTTAATAACTGGTTCAAAAGTTTTGAGAATGGTGCTTTCAAGCAATTAGACTTTCAGCCTATTAAAGAATTCAAAGCAGGAGATGACCTTGTAGGTTATATCGATGTGAGAGGTAATTTACGAGTATATGATGGGGAAAACATCAAAGACCTATCAAATGTGAATGTAGAATATATCGTATCTGACCATTTACTTACGTGGAAAATAGGTGAAACATTAAATTTGTGGGATCAAGGTGAGCTAAAAACACTGTCATATCGATGCGGCAATTATACTGTGAAAGATAGTATTGTTGTGTTTCAAGATACGCGTTTTAATACACTTAATGTTTACTATGAAGGCGATGTAACTGTACTAACAACATCAATCGAAGGTCCAAAATTTGCTGATTTCGTGGGAGAGAATATTATTGCTTACCGAGATAATGGTGATCTCTACAAAGTTTTCTGGCAAGGAGATATTTATGAGTTGGACGCATGGCAAGGGCAAATTCATTTCGAGGGAGGTACTGATATCCTTGCCTTTAATGACCCAATAACTGGCACATTTGCCATTTTTGAGTCAGGTCAGTTCCTTGATCTGGAGGAGTTTCATATGAATAGGTTCAAGGCAGGTAGGGGATTCATAGTTTATGAAAACCAGAATAACGACCTATTGTATTACAAGGATGGTGAGATTAGCACTATATCGAATTTTGGTGCTTCTTCCTGGCAGGTAGTTGATGATGTTCTTTTTTGGAAGGAAAATGGGATTTCATATGGATATCAAAACGGACAGAAGTATGAGTTAGCTCGTTTCAATATTGAAGAAGTCCAGCTAAAAAATAATGTAATCGCGTTCCGAAATGTAATGGGCGGTGTTGATGCACTGATGGCAGGAAAGCTGATCAATATTACCAATCAAACTGATTCTAAATTTTCGATACATGGTGATAAGGTGCTCGTTGAATTATTTAATCGATCGTATATCGTACAAACGGATAATAAATCCTATACCTTGTAGTAAAGTTTTCAACAAAGACAACATTCTCTAGACGTTCTCATTATCTTCGTAATTCTTAAATAAATATGGAGAATGAACAGTTGGTTTACAGTTAAAATAAAGTATACAAAACAATTAGATAATGGAGCTTTGAAAAGGGTTTCTGAACCTTATCTTATCGCTGCGATGACGTTTACAGATGCTGAAGCAAGGATTTACGAGGAGTTAGGAACGCTTATCAGAGGTGAGTTTCATGTGGTTGGTATAACTCGCACGGAACTTCATGATATTTTTATGTACGAGGATGCGGACGCATGGTACAAAGTCAAGGTGAAATACGAAACGATTGATGCTGATTCGGAAAAAACTCGCAAAGTCACTCAGAATTTTCTTGTGAGTGCTGGTTCAGTAAAAGAAGCATATGAGAGAATCAAGGAAAGTCTATCTACCTTAATGGTGGATTTTGAGATTCCATCTATCTCAGTTTCACCAATAGTCGATATATTCCCAGTTACAGATGATGAGAATATTGAGAGCTCGGAAAGATCTTTGGAGGAATTTTCTGCTACAGGTAAAGGTGGGATTTATTCGGCAGGAGGCTCAGATAGCGATGATGAGATAGTGGAGGAAATAAGCGAGATTAAGGATGAATTCAATAAAAGTGAAGAATAATTCAAAATAATGAAAGACATAATAGAAATTTTTAGAGATGGTCATCATGAATTTGAAAAGGGTAATCTTGACAAAATTCCTTCAAATTCACCTTTTGAGTTATTCGAAATTTGGATAAAGGAAGCATTCGATTCTGGTGAGTTAGAATCCAATGCGTTTGTACTGTCCACTGTGAATCAAGATAATATACCTTCATCCAGGATAGTCTACTTCAAAGATGTCGTTGAGAAACAATTCGTCTTTTACACGAATTATTCAAGCAGTAAAGGTCAGGATATTGCATCCAATGAAAATGTTTCAATGTTGTTCTTCTGGCCCAAGGCTGCAAGGCAGATTCAAATTAAGGGTAAATGCACCAAGGTGTCTGCAGAAATGAGTGATGTGTATTTTTCATCCCGACCCAGAGGTAGCCAAATTGGTGCATGGGCTTCGAACCAAAGCGAAATATTATCTGAACGCTCCGAATTAGAAAAAAGACTCAATGATTACGAAACGAAATTCCCCAATAAAGTCCCACGTCCTGATGATTGGGGAGGTTACCAGATAGAACCTTTAAGTTTTGAGTTTTGGCAGGGTCGAAAATCAAGATTGCATGATCGCGTTCAATTTGATAAGAGTGAAAATGGTTGGGATGTTTATAGAAAGAATCCGTAATGATCGAGATTGATCCTGTTATATTTAGCCTGTCTAACGGACTTAAAGTTATTTATCAAGAGCAGAAAGCCATTATAGCCCATATGGGTGTTATGGTGCAGGCAGGATCTCGTTATGAACGTGCTGATGAGGAAGGCCTTGCACACTTTCTTGAGCATTGTATTTTTCAAGGAACAGAGAAAAGAAGAGCGCTAGATGTTTTTACAGACTTGGATTCTCTCGGTGGGGAGCTCAATGCATATACAAATAAGGAGGAGATGTGTATTCATGCTTCTTTTAGAAAGTCACATTTTTCAATTGCTGCAGACCTTATAAGTGATATCATCCAAAACGCAACCTTTCCAAAGAAAGAGATCAATAAGGAACGAGAGATAGTAATCGATGAAATTAATTCTTACTTAGATACACCATCAGAGCGTATTTTTGATGAATTTGAGGAGTTAGTATTTAAAGGGCACTCAATTGGAAGAAATACTCTGGGTACAAAGGAAAGTCTGCAACGATTTGGTTCAAAAGAGTTGAAATCATACATGCAACGATTATTCAATGTGGATAACATGGTTGTTTCATTTGTGGGAGATGTTCCTCAGGAAGAGGTTGAAATGATTTTAGAAAGGTATTTTAACAATGTTCCAAAAACTACCAGCATCAAGGAAAATGGAAGTTTAGCAGAATTTAAGTCTTTTTCTTTCGAGCAAAAAAAAGCAAATTATCAAAGTCATATTGTTTTGGGAGGAAGAGCACCCTCTTACACTGACCATGAGCGTAGAGTAATGGCACTTTTAATTAATGTTCTTGGTGGACCTGCAATGAATTCAAGACTAAATTTGTCAGTGCGCGAGAAATTTGGTTACGCATACAATGTGGAAGCTGGGTTCAGTTCTTATTCTGATTCGGGCATCTGGACAATTTATCTAGGTACCGACAAGAAAAACATCAAAAAGGTTTTAAAAATTGTTCGAAAGGAGATTGAGGATCTTTGCAATGAAGGATTAACCCTAGATGAATTGAAGCTTGCGAAGGAACAAATAAAGGGACATTTAGCTTTATCTTTAGATTCGAACATCGAGTTAATGCTCCATTTGGCTAAAAGTTTACTTATTTACGGAAATGTAGAATCAATGGATACTTTATACAAGGAGGTCGATTCAATAACCTATGATGAGACCAAAAAAGTGGCATCAAAATGGTTTAATGAGGCAAACACTGGATATCTTACTTTTGTCTACTAATAGAACAGAAAAATCCGGAATGAAGTTTATTGTTGCGCTAACGGTTATCTTTTTTCAGTTCTTCATTACAGGTCAAACCATGGATTCAATTAACATCAAAGTATTGAATATCAATGCGGTGAATCAATGGTCCAGACTAGAGGTAGGTATAAATTTACCCAGTTATTTGGAAAGCGCCATTGAGAATTTTGTACGTAAAAAAGGTAAAGATCGACTAAATCCATTTTTAGAATGGGAGATAAAAGTAGAAGCATCTTTTTTATCACCAACAGGAAAAAAAATAATTGTGGATGCTTTTTATTTTGAGTCATTCGATGCCAAAATGAAAAACTTCATGCCTCCTAAAAATGGGTTGGGTTACTCTGATGATGAGTACATAAATTTGGGAGAATATATTCGAAGAGAAAATAAGTATATCTACCGAGCAAGAATTGCTCCGAACGAATCAGGATTCTGGTCTTGCGACGTGAGAGTTATCCTTCCAAATAATGTGATCGAATCAAATATCATCAAATTTTGGGTTAATGATAGGGAGGGAGGATTTTTAACCGTTGGTAAAAATGGAAGATTTCTAGAAAAGGCAGGAAAGAGTTTTTTTCCTGTAGGATGTAACATGCCTTGGCCGCAAACTTCGGAAAAGATTGATCCAGAATTGTTTGGACGGATGAAACAAAGAATGTGGGATGGAAAGATTGGAGCAATAACAGAGGCTTATAAATCAGTATATCTTATACCAAGAGTCTATGATAAATATAGAGAGCAACTGAGAAAATACGCAGAAGGAGGGATGAATATATTTAGAACAATTATGTATCCAACAGGTACTGAGATTGAATGGGAAGAATTAGGAGATTATTCTCAGCGAATGCATATGGCACAGGAGCTAGATAAAATTGTATCCCTAGCTGAAGAGCAAGATGTAATGTTGATCTGGAACTTACAAATTCACTATACCTTTCAATATGCTAAGAATGCTTATGGTGTAAATTGGTCATGGGATCGAAACATGAATGGATTTGATTTTTGTTACAAGCAATTGCTGGGAAGTGACAATCCTTTGGATTTTTTTGAAAGTGAAGACGCTAAAAGATACTACAAGCAGAGACTCAGGTATATTATGTCGAGGTGGGGATATTCTGCAAACATTGGAGTTTTTGAGTTGTTCAGTGAGATTTCTAATGTTGGAACCCAGAGGGCTGATCACAATGATTTCTACAGAACAGGTGACAATTGGATAATTTATCGTGACTGGCAAGTTGAAATGGCGAATTATCTTAAATCACTTCACCAGGGTCAGATTCATCTCGTGACTGGCAGTTTTGCTGGAGAGAAAGCGAAGTATGATAACGTTTACGAAGCTCCATCTATGGATATAATGTCGAGTAATATATACAACTTTGGTGTCTATTCATGGGCTCAATTTTGGATAGACTATGTTGCAAAACGACACCTTAACGAAAGCAGTGAAAGCGACAATTCTTATACGATTTCCAATGGAATTGATCAAAGAAGAAACGTCAAGCCACTCATATATTCAGAAACAGATCCTGTGCTTATTGAAATTAAGTGTGATTCATTCACGGTTGAATTTGATCGATCCTTGTGGCAATCCACTTTTAGTGGACTTGCGGGAAGTCTGTCTTGGATGCAGTGGTTTAAAGCTGGTAACGCAGAGACCTACGGTAGAGTATCAAAATTCATCGAGGGAATTGATTTTGATAAAGATCAATGGCACTCTGGAGCATCCAAGCTCAATATGAAGACCGGTGAATGGATTTATGAGAACAATTACGCTTCTAAAATGGCAGGCTGGCTTCGTCCGAGCCTATTTGAAAAGAGAAGAATGCGTCAAGCGGACCTAATATATCTTCGAAAAGGTGATGGCTCAGAGGCACTAGGAATTCTAACGAACTTAACGTACAATGTATATACCACCTCTGCTTGTTATGACAAAGAATTTGAATCAACTTTTGATTATGATCGATTAAAGTTATCCGGAAGAACAGAACTTGCCACAATAGAGGTGAAAAGGGAAAAACTTCAAGTGAAAGGCTTAAGGAAAGGAAATCATCGAGTTACATTTTACTCCACTTTAAATCCAATAAATCCAATTGAATCGAGAGAATTCAGAGGAAAAAAATTAAAGATCAGAGATTTAAAACTCGGTGTTTCTGAAGAAAATGCAATGATTTTATTCAAAATAAGTACTCAAGGCATCTAATTTAGAGGGTGTAAAGAGAAAATAACTCATATATTTTATTGTTTGCCCCAAAAAAATAGGGGGTGTTAATAAAAAAGTATAAAAATATTGATATCACCCCTTCATTTTGCATTAACTTTGTCAAAAAACAATCAAAATGGCGAATCAAAGAATGCAAGCTTATTATGATGTTCTACATAGAACACCAAAGCATATCGATTTTAACGGTAAGATTTCCGAAATTTTTGGAGAAAATGTGTTCCACTTAGAGGTAATGAGAGAATACCTACCAAGTGGTGCATTCAAACAAATGCTGAAATCCATCGAGACTGGTGATCGGCTAGAAAGAGATATTGCTGATCAGGTTGCTTCTGCTATGAAAGATTGGGCTCATACGAAAGGAGCAACCCACTATACGCACTGGTTTCAACCATTGACAGGCGCTACGGCAGAAAAGCATGATGCATTTTTTAAACCAGTTGGGCCAGGTAAGGCGATTGAAAGATTTGACGGTGATCTTTTGGTGCAACAAGAACCAGACGCATCTTCATTTCCAAATGGAGGAATAAGAAATACATTTGAAGCGAGAGGCTACACAGCTTGGGATCCTTCTTCACCAGCTTTTGTAATTGGCAAGACACTTTGTATTCCTACGATATTTGTTTCCTACACAGGTGAAGCACTCGACTATAAAATGCCTCTTTTGAAGGCATTGAACGCTATCGATGAGGCTGCAGTAGATGTGTGTAAATATTTTGATAAAAATGTAACTAAGGTCTCTGCGACATTAGGCTGGGAACAAGAATATTTTTTGGTTGATAAGGCTCTATTCAATGCACGTCCAGATCTTATGTTGACTGGAAGAGCTTTGTTTGGTCATGCTTCTGCGAAGAATCAACAACTCGACGATCACTACTTTGGATCGATTCCTGAAAGGGTGAGTGCATTTATGCGTGATTTTGAGACTGAATCCATTCGTCTTGGTATTCCTGTTACAACAAGACACAATGAGGTAGCACCAAATCAATTTGAATGTGCACCAATG
>JALRKF010000063.1 GCA_023254905.1 Crocinitomicaceae bacterium
GGTGATTTTATTGAGATAGGGGATATTATGGTCAGTTTAAAATAATCCCTGTACTTCTTGCTTTAGCAAATCCACGGCGATCTCACCAGGCAAAGTGCCTATTTCACCTACTAATTCAAATACTTTTGACGCGAGATCCATCGCAGTAGAAGTAGGTCCCATTTGATTTCCAGCAAGATTTAGGATTTTGACCGTTTCATCTTTTGCTTTCTTCACTATATCCCACGATTCTTTAGAAATAAACATTTGTTGAGCTATGTTATGTTCATATTCTTCACGTATAGACTCTAATAGCTTTGCCTGCATTGCCATTGCAGGTAGGCCGGGGTTGTGGTGACGCATGATCAAACTATTCGGATGTATTCTTTCCATGAGAAGTATTGCACGTTGGTAAGCTTCAACACGATGTGGCAGGAAGTATTCATCTCTATTTTTTTTGATCTCCATTTTCATTGTGCGGAATTCTTTCTCTATCTCTCTGCGCAGAAAATATATTGCTGTCATGAGTACAGCACCGGCAGGGATTATAATCAGCGCAATCTGAAAAATGATCTCTGTAACTTCCATAATTCTTTTGTTTATCTAAATGTACAATTAGTATATTATCAAAAGTAACAGAAATTAAACTTGTAATTCAGTTACTATTAAACGACTTCTGTTAATTATCTTTTGTTTCCGCATGCAGAGGACCTAAAATTGTGGATAAATTAGCCCAATGACATCGACTCTAATAGTTTCCGTAGTACTGATTTATTTTTTGGTACTTTATTTTATTTCGTATATCACATCGAGAGGTGCGGGAAATGATGCTTTCTTCCGAGGCGAGAGAAAATCGAAATGGTATCTCGTTTCTTTCGGAATGATTGGAGCATCCTTATCTGGTGTTACCTTTATTAGTATTCCAGGTTGGGTAGGAGATGAAGGCAATCAATTCAGTTATATGCAAGCTGTATTCGGTTATTTTTTTGGCTACTTGGTTATTACGTTCGTTTTATTACCACTTTATTACAGGTTAAATGTTACTTCCATTTACGAGTACTTGAAGCATCGTTTCGGATATTGGTCTTACAAGACGGGAGCATTTTTCTTTCTTCTATCGCGAGTGATTGGTGCAAGTATTCGCTTGCTTCTGGTTGCCAATGTTCTTCAGTCTATTTTATTTGATAATTGGAATATCCCCTTCGAGATCACGGTAATTATTTCTGTATTATTAATATGGCTATACACGAACCGTGGAGGGATCAAAACTATTGTTTGGACAGATACAATCCAAACAACATTTATGCTTTTGTCGGTAATATTAACGGTTTGGTTTCTTCAGGATGCATTATCTGTAGATAATGCACTGGTAAGCAGCGTAGCAGAGTCTGGTTATTCGAAAATTTTCTTTTTTGATGATATAAATAGTAAGAACCACTTTTTAAAACACTTTTTTGGAGGGATGTTCATTACAATCGGTATGACAGGTTTGGATCAGGATATGATGCAAAAGAATTTGAGTTGCAGAAATACGAGGGAGGCACAGTGGAACATGGTATCTATGGCAACAATATTAATAGTAGTTAACCTGATTTTTCTCGGATTGGGAGCACTACTATACATGTATGCTGAGAAAATCGGAATTGATGAAACGAAGGATTTATTGTTTTCATCTGTAGCAATGAGTGATGATGCGGGTCCGCTCATCGGAGTCCTTTTCTTGCTCGGTTTGATTGCCGCAGCATATAGCAGTGCTGACTCTGCATTAACGTCATTAACTACCTCGTTCACAATTGATTTTCTGAACATCAAAACTTACGATGAATCCCAACAATTATTTCTTCGAAAGCGCGTTCATATTGCTATGTCCATTATTATTATTTTAACAGTCATTTTATTAAAATACACAACGGATAGCTCTGCAATTGGATTACTTATGCAGTTTGCTGGATTTACGTACGGTCCTCTTATTGGCATATTCTTTTTTGGAATTATCATGCGCAGACAAATTGAAGACATTGTAATCCCTTTGGTCAGTGTAATTTCAATAACTACAACCTTTGTATTATGGTATTATTCTGCGGGCGGACCAGGACATTTTGAGGATGGGACTGGTATCTTTGGTGAATACATATTTGGCTTTGAACTCATCATTCTTAACACACTAATTACATTTTTCTGTTTACTTCTTGTATCTTCGATACAGACCAAAAAGCGCGAGTATAATGAAATTGATTCTTGACGATAACGGCAGATCACTCAACTTTGCTCCTCTCACAATCACGCGGCCGATTGGTGAGTTGAGAGTAGGGATATTTACGAATAGTGAGCGTTGGGAGAAACTTATTCCTGAATCAAAGATATCTTACATAACCTTGAATTATCTGCAGGGTAAATATCCTTCTGATTTTGATGGAATTGTGGTAAATGCGTGCGTTATTCCGAATAAAGAGCTAGCGGAAGCGGTCAGGAATATTAAATCAAATGAAATTCTAAAATTTGACGGAGGTTGGATTGCAAAAGAGGGCAGAGGTGAGATTTGTGTCGATTACAAGGGAATGCCACCCTTGGAGATCAAAGAGCGATGGGACTTGTACCAAAAAAACGAACAGATCCTAGCTCAGGATTTTAATATCATTACGGAAGGCAGAAAAAGCGAGTTGTTGTCGGATACAAATCAGGTAGTAGGAGATCCTTCTAGAATTTTTATCGAGAAAGGAGCGAGCATCGAGGCTGCCATTCTCAGCCCGGGAAACGGATTCATATATGTTGGAGAAAATGCAGAGGTGATGGAAGGTTCTATTGTTAAAGGCTCGCTTGCGATGTGCAAAGGAAGTGTACTGAAATTAGGAGCAAAGATTTATGGCGCCACAACCCTCGGTCCCTACTGTAAAGTAGGAGGAGAATTGAACAATGTAATTTTCACTGCATATTCAAACAAAGGACACGATGGTTTCATGGGGAATTCAGTAATCGGTGAATGGTGCAATATTGGTGCTGATTCGAACACATCTAACCTGAAAAATAATTATTCGACGGTAAAATCATATAATTATAACACAAACAAACTAGAGCAAACGGATATCCAGTTCATGGGTTTGATGATGGGGGATCATTCTAAATGCGGAATTAATACTATGTTCAATACAGCTAGTGTTGTTGGTGTTATGAGTAATATTTTTGGTGCAGGATTTCCGCCAAAATATGTTTCAAATTTCCAATGGGGAACATCAGGTGAAAATTTCAATTTCGAAAAAGCTATCGAGAGCGCTGAAAACATGATGGGCAGAAGAGATATTCAACTTACTAAAGAAGACCGTTCGATTCTGAAATACATTTCTGACAATTTATAAGACAAAATTTCAGTCTTTTTTTTGTGGCATGTCTTTTGAAACACCACATCGCGTGGACATCTTGGGAATCGTGTGCAATTTACATGACACATTGTCCATTGAATTACGAAGAACGATATGAGTGAGTTTTTTTCAGAAGATTTTATTCAGATAGCCTCGGGAATCGAGCAGGATGCAGAGTTCATTCCATTGATTTCAGCTGAGGAAGAAGAAAATATAAATAAACAGGAGTTCCCTGAAGAGTTGCCAATTTTACCACTGCGAAACAATGTTTTATTCCCGGGAGTAGTAATCCCGATTACTGTGGGCAGAGACAAGTCAATTAGGTTGATTCAAGATGCCAACAGAGGGAATAAGATAATTGGTGTAGTATCGCAAAAAGATCAAGAGGAAGAATCTCCGGAATTTGAGGATTTGCATAAAGTAGGAACTGTTGCTCAGATATTGCGATTATTGAAGATGCCTGATGGTAGTTCAACAGTTATTATTCAAGGAAAAAGAAGATTTGAGATTGTTCAACCAGTATCCACTGAGCCATACATGAAGGCAAACACCAAATTATTGGTAGAGGAGCGAATCGATACGAACAATCAAGAAATGGATGTAATGATTAAATCGATAAAAGATTTAGCTGTACAAATCATTCAAGAGAGTCCAAACATTCCTTCTGAAGCCTCTTTCGCAATTGGCAATATCGACAGTCCCACATTTTTGGTGAATTTTATTTCATCTAACATGAATGCAGATGTATCGAAAAAGCAAGAAATGCTAGATGAGCTAAATGTTGAAAAAAGAGCAATGATGGTTCTTGAGCATCTTACCTTGGAGGTTCAACTACTTGAGATGAAAAATGAGATTCAATCTAAGGTTCGAAAGGATATCGATAAGCAGCAACGTGAGTACTTTTTACATCAGCAGATGAGAACTATTCAGGATGAGCTCGGAGGATCGCCACAACAGCAAGATATCATTGAAAAGGAAAAGCTTGCCAAGGATAAAAAATGGGACGAAACTGTTGAAAAACTTTTTTTCAAAGAATTGGATAAATTATCGAGGATGAATCCACAAGGGGCAGAGTATACTGTTCAGACGAATTATCTCGATCTAATGTTAGAACTACCCTGGGGCGATTACTCCGAAGATAATCTTGATCTCAATAGATCGAAAAAGATTTTGGAGCGCGATCATTATGGATTGGAGAAAGTAAAAGAAAGGATACTCGAGTATTTGGCAGTGCTCAAGTTGAAGGGTAACATGAAATCACCAATACTCTGTTTTTATGGACCTCCTGGGGTAGGAAAGACTTCATTGGGAAAATCAATTGCAGAGGCCCTTGGAAGAAAGTATGTTCGAATGTCACTGGGTGGCTTACATGATGAATCAGAGATTCGTGGTCACAGAAAGACGTATATCGGAGCGATGCCAGGACGCGTGATACAGAACTTGAAGAAAGCAGAGACAAGTAATCCTGTTTTTGTACTAGATGAGATAGATAAACTTGGTAGGAGCAATCACGGTGATCCATCTTCAGCTCTACTTGAAGTATTAGATCCAGAGCAAAACAATGCTTTTTATGATAATTATGTAGAAACAGAATACGACCTTTCAAAGGTGCTTTTTATTGCAACTGCGAACAACCTCGCATCGGTACAAGGTCCGTTAAGAGATAGAATGGAGATAATTGAGGTGAATGGCTACACGGTCGAGGAAAAGATTGAGATTGCCAAGCGTCATTTGCTTCCTAAACAGATAAGCGAGCACGGGATCGGCACGAATGACATCTCTGTTGATAGAACTACGATAGAAAAGATCATTGAGGAGTACACGAACGAATCAGGGGTTCGAGGTTTAGATAAAATTATTGCGAAAATCGTGCGTAACCGAGCACGTCAAATAGCGATGGAACAAGAATTTGATCCAAAAGTTAAGCCACAAGATTTATTCGAGATCCTCGGGGCTGGCAGAGAGAGGACGAAATACGATAATAACGACGTTGCTGGCGTAGTAACTGGTTTAGCTTGGACCGCTGTTGGAGGTGATATTTTGTTCATTGAATCATCAATAACTAAAGGAAAGGGTAAATTAACGCTCACAGGTAATTTGGGCGATGTTATGAAGGAATCTGCTGTTATAGCCTTGGAATATCTCAAATCACACTCTGACCTGCTGGATCTCGAGCAAAAAGTATTTGACGAGTACAACATTCATATTCATGTCCCGGAAGGAGCAACACCGAAGGATGGTCCAAGTGCAGGAATTACCATGTTAACCTCATTGGCTTCACTTTTCACGCAAAGGAAGGTTAAGAAAAACCTAGCGATGACAGGTGAGATTACTTTGAGGGGAGAGGTTTTGCCGGTTGGTGGGATAAAGGAGAAAATCCTTGCGGCGAAGAGAGCAAAGATTAAAGAAATTATTCTCTCTGAAAAAAATAAGAAAGACGTAGACGAAATCAAAGCAGATTATTTGAAGGGATTGACTTTCCATTATGTGAGCAAGATGGAAGAGGTTTTAACAATAGGACTGACAAAATCGAAAGTAAACGACCCTGTTGCAATAATATAAAAAAAAGGCGCTGTTAGGCGCCTTTGTAGTTTAATCTTCTTTCCATTGCTCGTCCTGCCCCATTATGTAAGGAACCCCAGCGTCCTTCAACTTTTGTTCCAGTAATTTTGTTTTTATGATGAAATTATCAAGTTCAAGTCGAAATTCTTCATATGCAACTTCCGCTGTTTTCTTATTTTTTTTCATTGTCTCAGTGACACCTGTTGTATTAGAATAGAGCTGATATCCTATCATTCCTATTCTACCTGAAATGCTGGGAGATGTCTCGAATTCATGAGAAGAACGAATATTATCCCCCCTTAAAGCAACTTTTAGATCAAAATAATTGTTTTCCAAATTTTCTACTTGAGATAATAACTTGAGTTCCATATTAGGGTAAGTCTTTAATGCA
The DNA here is from genome assembly GCA_023254905.1 of Crocinitomicaceae bacterium. Classification (GTDB taxonomy): domain Bacteria; phylum Bacteroidota; class Bacteroidia; order Flavobacteriales_D; family Crocinitomicaceae; genus UBA4466. The sequence goes on from JALRKF010000063.1 coordinate 6,289, forward strand.
TGCTCAATTAATTGGAGTTTTTCATTGTATTCCTCCATTAATTTACCTGCACCACTAACTTTTCTGGAAAGCTCTGCAACTTTTATTCTAAATTCCATGACAGCTTTTTGATCTTCAGCCAAAAGTGTTTGGTTATTTAACCCAACCACTTCAAAAGAATTCTCCTCGATTAATTTATCTATTGCACCATCTTTGGTCTTATATATTTCTACAGTGTAGGTGCCTGGAGCAACTAGGAATCCATCATCTGGATTTGAATATCTTCCCGGCTTTGGTTTACGGATTCTAATTGGTGAGGTTGATTCCATTCTCAGATTCCAATTAACTCTTGATATACCTTTTTTTGGAGTACTTGTCAACTTTCTAATTTCATTTCCTTCACTATCCTTTATCAACCAGATTAAGGTTGAGCTCCCCTCTAGTTTTTCTTCTTTCAACCTATCAAAAGTTGGATAATCAACCGTTTTCTTATCTTTTTCCAGTTTCTTTTCAGCTTTTTGGCGCTCACTTTTTAAACTTTTATCTATATACTTCAGATACAAGCTAAATACTGCTCCAAAGGTCGGATTCTCCGCGTTCCATAGATTAGCACCTTGAGAACCTGTTCCCGAAAGCCCGAGCGGAGCAGAGGGTACGTATAGCAATGCATCCTTAATGGGGAATAAATGCGCCTCTTTTTCAATTAATTCTGCTGATAGGTCTCTAAGTGGTGTATAATCATCTAACACATAGAACCCACGACCAAAAGTAGCGGCAACAAGATCATTTTCTCTTTTTTGTATATCCAGGTCTAAAACTGCAATTGTCGGTAAACCAGAGATTTTAGTCCAATTATCTCCTCCGTTAGTACTGAAATAAGCTCCAAATTCGGTTCCTACAAAAAGTAAGTTCTTGTTCACATGATCTTGCCTTACACAATATACAGAGCCTCTTTCTGGAAGATCACCTGTAATAGACTTCCATGTCTTTCCTTTGTCTGTACTTTTTACTAAATACGGTTTAAAATCGCCCGACCTATGGTTATTAAAGACTGCGTAAACAGTACTAACATCGTGAAGATCTGCAAGTATCATGTTCACTCTTGTCTGATCGGGCACACCAGTGAATGTGTTATATTTTGTCCATGTTTTGCCGCCGTCTTCTGAAACCTGCACCAACCCATCATCAGTGCCAGCAAACAAAAGACCTTTCTGCAGAGGAGACTCATCCAGCGCAACAATATTACCATATATCGTGGTGGATTTATTTTTCATCACTGCATCGATTGTCCATACTTGACCCATTACAGGAAGTTTGTTTCTGTCAAGTTGGCGAGATAAATCGGGAGAAACAACCTCCCAATCATCACCACGATTTGTGCTTCTGAACACTTTATTTGCAGCAAAGTAGAGTGTTTTATTATCATGAGGTGATATGAGCAAGGGAGCATCCCAGTTCCAACGATACGGTTTTTCACCATTCTGCGGCATCGGCTGAATCGGTACTTTCTCTCCTGATGCTTTATCGTAGCGAACAAGCCAGCCATACTGTGCTTGCGCGTAAGCAATATTCGGGTTAACGGGGTCTATGGCAGATTCGAATCCGTCACCACCGTTTGTGATGAACCAATCGGAATTTAAGATTCCTGCGTTATTGATAGATGCGGATGGTCCTCCCATGGAATTATTATCTTGAGTACCACCATAGATATTGTAATATGGTGTTGAATTATCAGTGGCAACCTTGTAGAATTGTATCAAGGGCAGGTTAGCGTAATACTTCCAATCTTTGGCGTGATTGAATGTTTCATAAATACCTCCGTCACACCCAACAATCCAATGATCTGTGTTTTTGGGATTTATCCAAATACAGTGATTGTCTACGTGTTTTTTATCCTCTCCTGTTGCTTTGAAATTTCGTCCTCCATCTTCAGTATGATGGAGCCATGTATTCATTGAAAAAACTTTATCCACATCGTATGGGTCACAAATGATTTCTTGGTAGTAGTTTCCTGAGGTGCTATATCCCGACATTTTGTCCCAAGACTCACCTCTGTTTGTTGATCTGTAAAATCCTCCTTTCCCATAGCGACCTTCAACGATTGCGAAAACATAGTCTGAATTTGCCGGAGATACCGCGATTCCTATTCTTCCCATATCTCCTTGTGGAAGACCACTATTTATCTCTTTCCAGGTTACACCTCCATCAGTGGATTTATACAAACCAGATTCAGGACCACCTCCTATATATGTCCACTCACGTCGTCTTCTTTGATGCGCCGAGGCATAAAGTACATTGGGATTATTTGGGTCAATCGCAATTTCTGCTACACCTGTGTTTTCAGAGATATCCAATGTTTGTTTCCATGTCGTTCCCCCATCAATAGACTTATAGACGCCTCTTTCACCACCAGCACTCCAAACCGGTCCATAAGCGGCTACCCAAATTGTGTTTTCATCATTTGGATGAATAATGATGTTGCCAATGTGTTCCGACTTTTTGAGTCCCATATTTTTGAATGACTTTCCACCATCAACTGATTTATATACACCATCTCCATAGGCTACCGATCTTTGGTTATTATTCTCTCCAGTGCCAACCCATATCGTGTTTGGGTTTGAAGGGGCGAATTCAACACAGGACGTAGAAAATGAGCCATAATTGTCAAAGATAGGAGTGAAAGTAGTACCATGATTTTCAGTTTTCCATACACCTCCAGATGCCGCAGCAACAAACCATAGATTGTCATTATTAGGGTGTACTGCTAGATCTGCTATTCGTCCTGAGGTTAAAGCCGGACCGACAAGGCGGAAACGCATGTTAGAAACCGTAGAGGCTTCAATTTTATTGGTTTCATCCGAGTTGCTCTTTTTTTTCTGAGCAATGAGTTGAGAGGAGAAAAAAATAAGTAAGAGTAGAGAAAATGTCTTCATGGTTTGTTTTTAAGAGCGTTAAAAATACAAATTCAAAAGAACATTGAACCAAGTTTCTGTCGATCTGTATTAATCTTCAGAGCTATGTAACCTTTCATACTTTTTATCGATATAAATATTTGGGTATGGAAATTGTTCTGATCTGCACAACA
>JALRKF010000111.1 GCA_023254905.1 Crocinitomicaceae bacterium
AGAAGAAGCAGAACAAATTGTTGGTTACATCGAAAGCATGATGGAAAATGCCGATGAAGATCGTAAAAAGCAACTTGAGGGTGCACTTGACTACTATTCAGGACAATTAAATTTCTACTATAACCCAGAGCACAATGGCCGTGTCCTTATCGGAGATGATCCGGACGATTTTTCTGATGTGAACTACGGAAATAATGATGTAGAGGGACCAGACGCTTTACACGGAACGCATGTTGGAGGAATTATTGGCGCAGCACGTGGAAACGATATCGGTTATGATGGAGTTGCGAACGATGTATTGCTAATGTCACTCAGAGCAGTTCCGAATGGAGATGAATTTGATAAGGATATAGCTCTTGCTGTTCGATATGCGGTAGATAATGGAGCTCAAGTAATTAACATGTCTTTTGGAAAGGCCTACTCACCGCATGCAGAGGAAGTATATGAAGCTTTCAAATATGCGGATGAAAACGGCGTTTTGTTGGTGCATGCTGCTGGAAACGACAGCAAGGATATTGGAGAAGAGTCTAATTTCCCAACACCTATGTATTCCTATCAAACAAAAAAGTTAGATCACTGGCTAGAGATAGGGGCGAGTACCAGATATGAAAAGAAGGGAATGCTAGCTGCACCTTTCTCTAATTATTCAACTACGCTTGTAGATGTTTTTGCACCAGGATATGAGATCATGAATACTGTTCCTCAGAGTGAGTATCAAGAACTACAGGGAACATCAATGGCATGCCCAATGGTTGCAGGAGCAGCGGCCTTCTTAAAATCATATTTTCCGGATATGTCTATGAAGAAAATAAAGAAGGTATTGCTTTCTACTGCAAAAAGCTATACAGGAACAATGCAGGAAATGCCTGGTGGTCAGAGCAGAACTTTCCAGGCGGATAAAGTTGATTTTGGTAAACTTTCCGTTACTGGAGCTGTTATTGATCTTGAGGCAGCAACAGAAGCTTGTTTGGAGATGCAGAAATAATCCAATCTAAGAATATTGAAATGGCTGCCTAATATGGTAGCCATTTTTTTATTTTTGAGTTATGAGAAAACTTTTATTTGCTTCTATATTGCTTGTATCTGTGGCCTTTCGGCCGGACACGAATAAGCTCAATGAGATCGTAGATGACTGGCACAAAGCTGCTGCTGAAGCTAATTTTAAAAATTACTTCGGCGCTGTAACAGAAGGCTTTGTTTTTCTCGGCACAGCTCCCGGGGAACGCTGGACGAAGTCAGAGTTTGAAGCATTTAGTAAACCATATTTTGACAAAGGAAAGGCATGGGATTTCTCGCCTTCTAACAGAAAATGGGAGTTTACTAAGAATAAGAATGTTGTTTGGTTCGACGAGGACCTAGATACATGGATGCGTGGATGCAGGGGATCAGGAGTGTTAATAAAGGAAAAAGGGAAGTGGAAGATAGCCTATTACAATCTCACTGTACTCATTGAGAACGAGAAAATGGACTCCTTCATCAAATTACGCGATGCTCCTGTCGATAAGTAATTCAATTTATCTTATGCGTACACTTTTAACAATTCTATTGCTATCACCTCAATTTATCCAGGCACAAGAGGAAATTGAACCACAGATGAATCAAGAAGAATTCGCTCTTCATGTCGTTAAATCCATTATTGATCGAGATTGTGAGACTTATTATGCATCAATTGATGATAGTGTAGTTCTATATCTAAGAGTCGAAGACACTCTAATCGCGAAGAATGACTTTGAAGGAAAGCTTAAAATGCTTTGTCAATTAAGTGTCAAAAGCGATTCCGTTGATTACGAATATTATCTAGAGAATTTCGAGCAGAGATATTTTTCAGCTGAATCTCTAGCTAATGAGGAATTTTACGGACGTGGAGAGATAATTAGTACACTTGGCAGTCTAAAATTCTATGATATCAAACCAGATGATATATTCTTTGTAGGTTCAATTCACAAAACAGCCAACTCTCTTGACTACATTCTGGACGACGCGTTCAAATTCATATTTCGTAAGATAGATGATGAATATAAGATCGTCTTAATGACCAATTAAAAACGGTTTATAAATCAGCTACAAAACGCTCGAACACGCTTTTGTGGTGATCAAGATCCATGGCGCCTGATAGGGCAACTCGAACAATGTAGTCTTTATCTCCTTCTTTTGTAGTTCCCTGGGTAGATGTTGCTGGTATCGTCCAATAACATCCCTTTAGCTGTCCATAGCTAACACAGTATTTACTTTCGCTCGGAATTTCATTGATCATCATATTGATCAATTTATTGTTTAAGGCACGTTTGTATTGCTCTTTTTCTTCATCCGTATTACCTTTTGTTGGCAGGTCCAATGAGAAGACAGAAGGAGTGAAGCCTTGACTTGCTAGCTCTTCTGATACAAAATTGATCTTTGCTGCTGGAAGTATTTCTTTAATGAATGAAACAAACTCACGTGTATTTATATATGCGTCATCAATACGCTGCAGCATCGTCGGAAGTTGTTTCGCCAGTATCGACATTTGCAGATCCGTCGCTTCATTATCACACAACTTGATGTGCTGCTCTATCTTTTGCATCAAATTAGAGGCCCTTTCGTTAGCGACACAGTAACCAGCAGTGCACAGACCACCACTTGGGAATTTAGAACCACTGACATAAGAGATCGTTTTTACAGAAGAGAGGATGTTGTTATTACCCAAGAACTTAACATTTGGACAAAACGTCTGGTCAAGAATAAATACAGGTTCGACAGCTTTATCTCCATTTTTATTTAAGCGCTCTTTACTTAAAGCATTTTTCAGTTGTTCTAGATCGGGAACCTCAACACGCGGATTGGTTGGTATCTCAGCTATGATATATGGTACAGCATCCAGCTCAGCAATAGTATTGAGGACAGTGTCTACACTACTTACCATATCGTTACCACTGTCAACCGGAAGGTCCATTATTTCTACGTTTGGTAAAGTAGCAGCGACCCGTCTTGCTTGATCATTTGTTCCGCCATAACAATTTGGTGGTACAACGATCTTAATGTCTTTGCCTGCATGCTTTGTAATAGCTTCATGGATTAATCCCATCACAATCGCATACTGCATAGACAATCCACTGGATCCAATTATTCCATCAGAAGGTGAGCTTGTTATTGTTCGAATTGAACTAATGACATTTGATTTATCCGACGTGCGATCAAATGATTCTTCTGTGCCATTCTTTCCTTCAAGTCTATTCAATGCAATCAAGCAGTTAGCCGGAGTCATAGCAATAGTCTCCCTTCGCCTAACATGTTGTATTTCTGAGACGTAAGAATCCTTTTCTCTGTTGTTAATGAGAAGAACACTTCCTAATTGATCGTTGTGTCTTACATAGAAATCTGCCGATGAATTAACCTCAAAATCAAAAAGGTCATCACTTGTATCTACAATTATTGTAGAACCATTGAATTCACCGAGTGAATTAATATCCTTGGAATTAATCACCTCAAAATTATACCCATACACCTTCTTTAATAGGTTTTCATCAAAACTTGGTGGCAAGCTATTATTGTGTACGATGCGACTAGCTTTTTCTAGAAATAGATTCTTCCTCAGAATCGCCATGATGGGGCTCGTTCTCGATGAAAATGTAATAACATTATCCACATGGATATCATTAAATCTCGCTATTGCCCACTCCATAATGCAGGAAAGTGGATGTCCAAGCCTAATATAATCAAATGCTGTAGGCAGTTCAGCTAAGCTGGTCATTGATACATCAGCATTATTTATTAATGTTTCGAACTGCTCTAAAAACTCGGTTTTGGCCAAATTCTCGTTATAAATATCCAGCCTATGTGTTGTTAGCCTGACCCAGTCATTCGGTATGTTTTGAATAACATTGTGTATAGAGATATTCATTTTCAGGTCCCTCATATATTTTGAATTCTCCTAATTAACAAACTGATTAATTTTAGCTGTTGCCTTTTGCGTAATCTGCCAGGAATTTTTCAAGTCCAGAAGTCGTTAATGGATGGTTTAATAACGCGAGAATTGCCTTTAACGGAACGGTTGCAACATCAGCACCAATTTCCGCACAATGAATAATATGCATCGGGTGGCGAACGGAAGCTGCTAAAATCTCGGTTTCGAAGGCATAATTATCGTAGATACCCCTTATTTGCGCAATGAGATCTAAACCATTCGTAGAAATATCGTCTAATCTCCCAAGGAATGGAGATATATAGGTAGCTCCTGCTTTTGCCGCGAGCAATGCCTGTCCTGAAGAAAAAATCAATGTACAATTCGTTTTAATACCTTTTTGAGAGAAGTACTTGATTGCCTTGATACCTTCAGCAATCATGGGAACCTTAACAACAATATTCGGATGTAGTGAAGACAGATGTTCTCCTTCTCGAACGATGCCAGCAAAATCTGTTGATATAACTTCAGCGCTTACTGGACCATCAACAATGTTACAAATATCAATGTAGTGCTTCAAAATATTTTCCTCACCCGTAATTCCTTCCTTGGCCATTAGAGATGGGTTGGTGGTTACACCGTCAAGGATGCCAAGATCATTCGCCTCTGATATTTCGTCAAGATTCGCTGTGTCGATAAAGAATTTCATAATGTCTGTTTTTGTAAATCAAAAATAACGTTACGATGTGAGAAAGTAAATAGTCGCAACCATTGATTTATTAAGACTTTTAAACAACCTATTTTCTCTGGAGCAAGAATACGCTATCTCGATCCGTTCGAACAGTCCATTTATCTGAATTTAAAAGACTATCCATTTTGTTGTTGAATGCATTGCTATTCAAAGGATAAGTTCCCTCTTTTGGAGAAAACAAAAGGTATTCTGCATCCTTTATAATTGGGAATGTATATATTTTATCTCTCAATGATAAATGAGGTACAAATGGAGATTGTGCTGATACTATTGCATCCTCAGGTATTTCTTTCATGGCTGATCTTACCGCCTTGATATTATAATCTCTTTGATAGTGACCTTTTGAGTAAAAACGTATATTATCCTTTCTTGTGTAGATCACTGTGCTATCCATGGATCTCAGGGTTACTGCAGCTGTACCAATTAAAACGAGTAGAATAGCTGATTTTCTCAATCCTGCTGAGGTTATTTTTTCAATTGCGAGAAATATTCCTAGCGCAAGAATTGGAGCAAATTCAATATTGTATTGAACACCAATACTCCACATCATTGGATTATCGTGAAATAACTTTTGAGCATAGATTGGTGCCAACATCAAAATAAATCCGGGATATCTTATCAGAAAGGGAAGTCCGGATAAAAGAAGGAATAAATGTAATTCTGTCTTGATATAATTACAATTTGGATCAGATTTATGATTTACGAATAGATCAAGAAATGAATCAATTGGGTGGTTAATCAGATGAATCAAGGCTTCAGAGGCATTTTTCCCAAGAATTGAGTAGTTAAAATGAATGTAAATACCCTGATTTGAGAAATAGGGCATAATTACAGAAGTGATAAGTACAAATGAACCTGCCGATAGTACGGAGATTATGAAAAGAAAAAATACAGTTCTTTTATCCTTCCTGTAGTGAATAATACCACCAAGACCAATGAAAAATAACCATAAAGACATATTTTCCTTTGCTATTAGAATTAGGAAAAACCACATGAAGGCCCACTGATATTTCTTTTTTTCCAGTTGAATAAAGAACCATGGCACCAAACAAGCAGCTACCACATTACTATGATAATCCTGGCTTACTGCGTTGAAAACGCCGAAGAAGAGCAGAAAGAAAAGCATTGCTGGATAACCCAAGTTAGGAATCAAGTGTCTCTGATCAAAGTATTTTTTTACGCCAAGAGCACCAAAGATCAATGCTGCAATCTGAACTACGAGTAACGTATTTGTTCCAAGAAAATAAGACAACATTGAAAATAACATCAGATAGATGTCAAAATGATCAGCCAGTAGGTTTTCGGATGATTCCTTAAAGGTGGTGCTATCATTGAATTGGAAATGGCTATAGTCGTATAAAGCATTTGTATAAAGACCAAGATCCAGAGAGTATGTTCTGAAGAGTTGATGATTAACAAGTGATATCAATGCATAGATCATTCCAAAAATGATCAACGTAATTATGCTCCGCTTGTTTATGGATCCTAGCACAAAAAATGTTTGTCCGAAAATACTCAGATTTTAGAAAAAAAAGAAGGGTAAGCTACTCATATCGCACCGCTACAACCTCATACCCTTG
>JALRKF010000048.1 GCA_023254905.1 Crocinitomicaceae bacterium
GGACCTGATTTTGAAAGAGGGTTAAATAAGCTTGATTCTATCGCATCATTATAGAAGATTTGTAGGATTATTGAGGATGATTTTGTTAACTTTGTTGACTCTTTAATTAAACAAAATGATCAAAACTGATATAATCATCATTGGTGCGGGCCCTGTGGGACTTTTCACTGTGTTTGAGGCTGGTTTACTTAAACTAAAATGTCACCTTATCGATTCGTTGCCACAACCTGGAGGTCAATGTTCAGAGATCTATCCCAAAAAACCAATATACGATATTCCTGGTTTCGCCTCAGTATTGGCGGGAGAGCTTATTGACAACTTAATGGAACAGGCAGCGCCATTTAAACCAGGTTTTACTTTGGGTGAAGCAGCAGTAAAGATTGACAGGTTGGAGGAAAATAAATTTGTTGTAACGACGAATAAAGGAACACAGCACGAGGCACCGATTGTAATGATCGCCGGAGGCCTTGGTGTTTTTGAACCACGAAAACCACCAATTGCGGAGCTAGAAAGTTTTGAGGACAAAGGAGTTGAGTATATCATCAAAGATCCTGAGTTTTATCGCGGTAAAAGATGTGTTATTTCAGGAGGTGGAGATTCTGCACTGGATTGGTCGATATTTCTTGCAGAAAAGAATATCGCAAGTGAAGTATCTTTGGTCCACCGCAGGTCATCGTTCCGAGGACATCTTGATTCAGTTCAAAAGGTAATGGATCTTGCTGAAAAGGGAAAAATAAATTTAATTACGGAAGCAGAGGTAGTCGGTATTGGTGGAAACGGACATGTTCAGAGTGTAACTGTAAAACACAATACAGAAGGAGAGGTCACAAAAGAGTGTGATCACTTTATTCCTTTGTTTGGTTTAAAACCAAGTCTTGGTCCAATTGCTGATTGGGGTCTTGAGATCGAAAAGAATGCAATTAAAGTAGACACCTTAGACTATTCCACAAATATTCCAGGTATCTATGCCATCGGAGATGTGAATACATATACGAACAAGTTGAAACTGATCCTTTGTGGATTCCATGAAGGAACACTTGCTGTACAATCTGCATTTGCGAGAATCCATCCGGAGAAAAAGAATGTTCTGAAATATACCACGGTCAATGGTATTCAAGGGTTTTAATTATTAACCATACATCTCACTTTAGATGAGGCGAATGGTTATTTTTAAACTGTTACCAACAAAATTTAACTTTTTCAAACTCTTAGTTTCTGATTCCCATTACACTTGCTACTTTTAAGGTAAACAAACTAAAACTATGCGAAAACTTAAACTACTACTTTTATTTCTCGGGCTATTTTCTGCTCTGAATACAGTAGCTTGCGATGAAGCCTACATTACATTTAATAGCGAAACGGACAACGGTGATGGAACGTTCACTTATGACTTCACCTTTTGTGTTGAATTTTTGGGTCTCGAAGGAAGTCCTGAATGGTTTCAAATTGAATTTACAGGAGGAACTTACACATCTGTTTCTTCATTCTTGCCACCCACGCTAACAACCACGACGGGAGATAATTATAATGGTGCAATTGTTGGAGATGCTGTAAGATGGACGTGTCCTACATTATTTCCTTCCAACGGCAGCACTACCTTTTGCAATGACGTGAGTATCACAACGAATGGTCAAGCAGGTGCTGTTAATATTTTCTACCACGATTCATACCCGAGTGGTACTTGCTATGAGACGATAAATTTTCCTGTTCCCTGCAGCATAGTTAATTTAGTAGCAGGCTTACAAACGGCATGTGACCCGGGAACTAATACTTATTCTCAAGAAGTTGTGGTCACATACAATGCTGCTCCTGGAACAGGAACCTTAGATGTAAATGGCCAATCATTTGCCATAACTGGGAGTCCACAAACAGTTACCTTAACAGGGCTTGTTGCAGATGGAAACGGAGTTGGTGTAACAGCCTCTTTTTCCGATGATCCTTTCTGTACTTTAACGGATAACTTATTATTTGTTGCTCCAAATGATTGCACACCTTGCTCGATAACAAATATTGTAGCAAATACGCAAACAGCATGTGATCCGGTTACAAATACTTATGAGCAAGTGATAACGATAACATACACTGCACCGCCTGCGTCCGGAACTTTGGAAGTGAACGGACAGTCCTTCCCGATTATATCAAGTCCACAGTCTGTCAATCTTGTTGGACTAACAGCCAACGGAAACTCTGTAGATGTAACTGCAGTGTTCTCTGATGACCCATCTTGCACCTTCACTTCGAACGGTGCTTTTACAGCGCCATCTTCGTGCTCGGCACCATGTACTCCTGATAACGGTTCTTGGGACTAATTTTTAGAATAATTTGAGAAATTGGTCATGAAGAATTTTACGAAATATTTGGTCGTTCTGATCCTGTGCATTGCTGGTCTGCGATTGCAGGCACAGTGTACACTCTCTGCAACGTCCTCAGGATATAATGCCGCATATGCACAGGTGTATGTGCTGGTAGATCAAAATGGAAACATTGTAGATCAAAACACGACTGGAACGTTTAACAGTGTAGTGAATGGGGTGTATCAAATTCATGCCCTGAATTATGATCCTTCGAATGCACCCAGTCCGCTGCCTTCAGCTTTAATTGGGGCTCCTTTGACTGATGTCGGGTCAGTATCAAACGGATGTTATAATGCAGACCTCTTAACTGATTTTGTAACACAAGTTTGTAGTTCATGTCAGCAGGTCTATGAATTTTGTGATGGACAGAATGTGGTAATTACATCATCAGGAAGCTCTGCAGGGTATACTCAGCTTTATGTGCTTGTGGATGCAGTAACGGATCTCATTCTTGCAACAAATGCAACGGGAGATTTTACTTCTTTCGTTTCTCCGGGGAATAGCTATCAGGTTTATGCATTAAATTATAACCCAAGTGATCCACCGAGCCCACTACCAGCTGTTGGACAAAGTGTTTTGACAACAGGTAGTAACAATTCAGGGTGCTACAATACAGATTTTTTAACAGATTATGCTTGTGTATCAATTTTGGCTAATAGCACGGGTACTGATGTAATAACGGCATGTGACAGTTATACTTGGATTGATGGAAATAACTACACATCTAGTAATAATACAGCTACATGGACACTAACAAATGCTGTAGGCTGCGATAGTGTGGTAACCTTGGATTTAACTATTAACAATTCAAGTGTGGGTACTGAAATTGCTGAAGCTTGTGATAGCTACACTTGGATTGACGGAAATACATACACAGCGAGTAATAATTCCGCGATGTACACTTTTGCTGGCGGATCAGTTAGTGGTTGTGATAGCACTGTTATACTCGATCTTACAATTACAACTACGCCTCCTGCGCCGGAAGCAGGTATGGACTCTACTTATTGCTCAACGGATAATTTAGAAGATCTTTTTGCTTTTAACTCAGATCCATCAGGAATAATGACGTGGTACGATATGGATGACAATTTTTTAGGAACAGGTTCTTCTTATCCACCCTCGTCGAATTTAGGGAGTACACATTATCATGTAACTGAAACTGTTAATGGCTGCGAAGGACCAATATCAATGGTAATAATTACCATAGAGGCTTGCCCTGAAGAACCCATTTGTGGTGAGTTGTTCGTTCCAAACGCTTTTACGCCAAATAGTGACACGAATAATGACTCGTTTGGGATTAGTGTTCTCGATTATAATTGTGTAGAAGACATGAATCTTAAAGTATTTGACCGATGGGGTAAAGTAGTTTTTTCTTCAACAGATCCTTATGAGAGGTGGGATGGAACATTTAAAGACGAGGAGCTTGATCAAGCAGTGTTCCATTATGTATTGGATATAAAGCTATTTTTTGAGAACAAGCCAAGGCAGGTAAAGGGTAACGTTACACTAATTAGATAAGGAAAAATGAAAAGAGTATTGATCATATTTTTTGTTTTGATGAGCTTGGATTCCTTTTCTCAGGATCCTCATTTCTCTCAATATTGCGAAACACCCTTGTTTTTAAATCCGGCAAATACAGGATTGAAAAATAACACAAGAGCGATTATTAATTACAGAAATCAATGGGCAGCAGTGAGCACTCCTTATCAAACCACGGCATTATCTTATGATATGTCCTTGACAAAGGATAAATTGGCTAATGCATGGGTAGGGCTAGGTACTAATATTTATTACGACTGGGCAGGAGATGGGAATCTATCACTTACGCAGGGAAATTTGAATTTATCCGGTGTTATTAGACTTGATGCAGAGAATAAGCTCTCCGCTGGCTTAATGGGAGGATACGGTCAGCGTTCGCTTGATTATAATGAATTCAGATGGCAGGCTCAGTATAACGGTACATACAACCCAAATTTGAACTCTAATGAGGATTTCTCACAAAATGCCTTCGGTTATTTTGATGCAGGCGCAGGAGTCGCCTGGTCTTATGGTACGAACGAGAGATATATAACCGCGAATGACGGAATTAAGGCAGATTTAGGAGTATCCTTCTTTCATTTCGGGATTCCCACAGCAACTTTTGAGGAGAATAACACGGAAAAGCTGAATTTGAGATATGTTGTATACGGTTCAATGGAAGTAGGTAAAGCAAATTCCAATTTGACTTTTATTCCGCAGATTTATTGGACTGCTCAAGGTCAACTTAATGAGCTTTTAATCGGGAATAAATTCCGTTACTTATTGCAGGAAGGTTCGCACTTTACCGGATTAAGAAATTCAAGTGCCTTAGGTCTCGGGGTATATTACAGGCTGCAAGATGCCATTGTAGCTTCATTGAATTTAGACTACGGAAACTTTTCAGTAGGATTCAGTTACGACTTCAATATTTCATCTTTGATACCTGCAAGTAATATGAGAGGTGGAGCCGAAGTGTACCTCAAATTTGTAACGCCTAATCCATTTAGTGAATCTTCGAAAGCGAAGATTTAAATAAATTGTGAATAGAAATAGTTATTTTGAGCCCTCGTATGAGGGCTTTTTTATTGTCTATATTTCTTTTTGTTCTTTGCAGCTATTCATTTGTATTTGCCGTAGAGAATAATGAGGCATTAATAGAACTTAATGATGAGGCATTTTTGGCTTATGAGGCAGGAAATGACAGTGCCTTGTTTTACACGGAAAGATTTTTAAATGCAGCGAAGGGAACCAATTCGGTATTTGAGATCAACGCATACACTTTATTAGGAATAATTAATAAAGATCGTGGATTCTACGTATCGGCTTTAAATAATTACATTAAAGCATTGAATACTGCAGAGGCAATTGGCGATAAAGGTAGAGAATCTGCTTGTCTCAACAATATTGGTTCCATCTATCAGCTTCAGAAAAAATTTGAAAGGGCGAAGGAGTTTTTTTTAAGAAGTTTAGCACTAGAAGATTCATTGAATCAACCACTCCAAAAGTCGATTCGTTATTACAACCTCGGAGATGTCTATAAAGAGCAGGATAGCTTAGAGATCGCATTGGTGTACTTCAATAATTCTCTTCGTATTGAACAAAAGTTGAAAAATAACGAAGGGATGATTTATGCGTTACTCGGTATTACAGAGGTTTATATTGCATTTGATCGAACAACAGATGCTACATTGGAGTTGGACAAGGTTGCTCAATTTATAGCTGCGGAAGCCACAGAAGAACAGATAATGTTTAATTATCTTAAAGGTAAACTATCATTTGTACAAGGAGAACTTGATAGATCGATCAAATTTTATAACCGAGCTTTAACATTAGGAAGAGAGAAGAATTTCAGAATTCACGACGAGAAAGTTCTATTAGGTTTGATAGATGTTTACCGCAAGCAGAAGGATTTTCAATCGCTTGCATTCGTTTATGAGGCATTCATTATTCTCACGGAAGAACTGAATAGCATTAATATTAAGAATCAACTTGAGGACTTGACCTATCAGAATGAATTGAATAAGAAAGAAATTGAGATATCCATGATCAAGGAGGAAAGAGATCTCGCGAAAAAGAACGAAAAGTTAAAACAGGATATTAATGTATACTCGTCCCGCATCATTTGGTTTCTTGTATTAGCTATTGTTGGTATTTTCGCTTTTGTATTTTATACCGTGAAAGCAATTTCAAGAAAATGATAGATTTATTTAGAAATAAATTGAAGGCGAGCTTATTGGTTGCAGTATATAGTGCAGCAGTTTTATTTGTATTCAATCCCTATTCATTTGCAGATATTGAGAATAAAAATCTTGCATTTCTGGTTACAGTGTTATTATTGGGCACACTGGGCTATTTTCAGTTATGGATGTCAGAGAAATATGACAGGAAACACAGGTTGATCATTAGATCATTTTCTGACCTTTTTTTATTCTTGTTGGTAGGGATTATTACTTGGTCAATTTTTGCCGAGAACACACAGTATTTGATTATTTACTCCAGTGCTTTTTTGGTATTACCATTGCCGATTATAGCTTTTCGAGTTTTGTTGTTTTTTTCGAATGAGTTAAATGACAAAATCAGAGTATCGGCAATCAATGGGTCAGAAGATTTTAGGGAAGAACCGAAACTTCAGTTGACCAATGAATCCGGTAAAGTCTTGTTGAGTATTGTCCCTTCAAAAATCATATGTTTCGAAGCGAATGATAATTACGTAGTTATCTACTATTTGTCGGCAGATAATGAGTTGAAAAAATCAATGGAGCGCATTTCATTAAAGAAGATAGAGGAGATACTTGGGAGTTTTGATCATACCTTCTACCGTGTGCACAAGTCATATGTTGTTAATCCCGACTTTGTAGAGAAAATATCAGGTCGCTCTCAAGCCTATAAATTGAGTATTGCGTATATCGAATCAGCTGTTCCGGTCTCAAGGAAATTTGACATTTCCGTATTCAACCTATAACCATACACCACAAAAATGTAACTGAACACCCATTTTATATAGTGTTCACGGTAATTGCTAACGCTTCGCCAATTTAATTTTTAGATAATACAGTCGTCACATATATTTGGATTGTCAAATAAAAAATGGCAACAGCGAGAGAATGAAGAATTGGTTTTACATAGTGTTTGTTTTTGTTTCGCACATAGGTGCTGCACAAACCACATTTTTTGTCAACGATAATTCTACGTCAGGAGATTTGTACTGCTCAGCGATAGGAAATAATTCGAATTCAGGAACATCACCTCTTGATCCGGTCGAAAGCCTTACATATGTATTAAATACAATAGGCATATCGGATGGAGATGTTATAGTTATTGATACAGGTGTCTATTTCGAGACTGATGCAAATCTGAATCTGTCCAATAATAATATCACCATCAACGGTGCGGGTAGCTCCTTAACAATTTTTGATAACAATCAGTCATCTTCAGATGCCAATCGTTGGGCGACCATCACAGGAGAAAACATTACCATTTTTGGAGTATACATAACTGGATACAATTACGGCGTTGGAGATGCATTTGCAGTTCAAATTACAGGGGCAACTAATTTAACTTTGACTGATGTAATGGTTAATGAAAATCTACCGGGAGGCGGTTCAAGCGCCATCGTTGTAAATGGAGGTTCGAGCGTAACATTTAATGGTGGTGGATCAAGCTGTAATCCTGGATCGCTAACTGTTTCAGGAGGAGGAATGAATATTGAGGGAAATGGAAATATTGTAACCATAGATAATTATAATTTCAGCAATAATTATAAAGATCTTCAAGGCGGAGCTGGTTTATATATTGATGGTGATGGAACTACTGAAGTTTCAGTTACAAATACTTTGTTCGAAGGAAATGTAACAGATGGATCTCAAGGTGGGGGTGCAATATTTATAATGAACGGGGCACAGTTAACCCTTTCGGCTTGCTGTGTAAATAATAACGAGGCAAGTCAGGCATCCACGACCAATTATGGCGGAGGATTGATGGTTGGTGAAGGTTCAGATGTGATGGTAGATAATTGTTCCTTTACCAATAATTCTGCTTCATCATCTGGAAATGGAGGCGCTATTGCCATAAATTCAACGACTGGTTCAAATGGTGGAACTCCAACTGTAAGCCTGTCTGTTTGTTCTTTCGATAATAATGTTGCAGATGACGGAAATGACATATTCACTCGTGGAATTAATGGAGGAGTATTGACTGCATTTCAATGCACTTGGAGTGATAATTCATTAACTGAAGAGATTCATCAAGATGCGGGAACAATTACTTTAGAAAATAGCGGCACGCCAACTGTTACGGGTAGTGTTATATTCACGAATACAACAGTAGCTAATTTGTCGCCAACAACAGTTTGCCCCTCGGTTGCATCACCGTGTTTTTCTATTTTACAGGCAGAATTACCAGTGGAACTTTTTGTATTCGAGGGAAAATGCAATGATCAGGTAAATGAACTCTTTTGGCAAACTTCTTCAGAATACAACAATGCTTTCTTCCTTTTGGAAAGAGCGGGCGTTGACGGTCAGTTTGAAATCATTGAAAAGATACCAGGAAGCTTAAATTCATTAGCCCCCCTCACCTACTATTATTTTGATGAAAATCCCAAGCTTGGGCTGAACTACTATCGTTTATCACAAGAGGATGTAGATGGGAGGTCTGAAAGCTTCGAACCGATAACAGTTTATAATAACTGCCAGGGAGATGAACTGATCGTAAACTATATAGTCAGTGATAATATGCTCTATTTTTCGTCACCCATGGAAGGTGTTACAAGTGTTTCATTAATGAATATGGCTGGACAACTTGTAGAACTCTTGGTGACAGATCCGCATGAAAGCTTAAGTAAATTAAAACTCAAAGACCCGCCTGTCGGTGGTGTTTATTTATTGAAAATAGATGAAGGCGGAATGATACAAACAGGAAGAGTCTTGATTACATAATCGAATGGAACAGCAAGTCATTATTAACGAATTAATTATAACTCAAATATAGGTTGAGGAGGGATTTTAGTAACTAAGGTCTTCCTCTTTGGAAGGCCTTTTTTTATAACCAAAAACAAAAAAGTCATGTATTTCAATGAAAATTCGGTAGTGTTTCTAGATGGAGCTTTTGTAAAGCCAAATACTGCTAATGTTGGATTGTATAACCAAACTATGCATTATGGAAACGGTGTATTTGAAGGTATTCGTGCCTATGATACTGAGGATGGTGTAAGAATTTTCAAGGCTAAAGAACATTATGATCGCCTGCAGTATAGCGCTAAAGTAATGGGGGTCAAACTACCGTATACTTCGGAGGAATTAGAACAGATCACGTATAAATTGTTGGAGAGAAACGGGTTGAAAGATGCCTATATCCGACCCCTTGTTTATATGGGAGACAACATGACGTTGTTAACTAATGATGATGTTCATGTTGTGATCATGGTCTGGGAATGGGGTAAATATCTTGGAGATAACATGCTAAAAGTTATGCTCTCATCTTACCAAAGACCAAATCCGAAAGCTTGTCATGTCGAAGCAAAAGTAGTCGGTCATTACACGAATAGCATATTGGCAACAAATGAAGCAAAGCAGAAAGGATTTGATGAAGCATTGTTAACCGATATGAATGGGTTTGTAGCTGAAGGACCGGGGGCGAACTTTTTTATCGAAAAGAACGGTGTATTAGTTACCGCTCCTTTAGGAAATATCCTTGCGGGAATAACAAGAGCAACTGTTCTTGAATTGGCTGAAGAGCTTGAAATCAAGGTTGAGAAACGCCTGTTTACGCCAGAAGAGATCTATGAAGCTGATGCAGCATTCTTCTGCGGAACTGCAGCGGAGGTTGTTGGAATAAAGCAGTTTAATGATCATCTATTCTCAATGGATTGGGAAGATACAAACAGCTCTTTGATCCAACGAAAATACAAAAGAAGAGTAGCGCATAATGAGTATCAAAATGTTTATCTGTAAGCCATGGAATTGAACAAGTATAGCAAAACGATAACACAGGATGAAACGCAGCCTGCTGCTCAGGCAATGCTCTATGGTATCGGACTTTCCGAAGAGGATATGAGTAAAGCTCAGGTTGGAATTGCCTCAACAGGTTACGAAGGGAACACGTGTAACATGCATCTCAACGCAATGGCGCTGGACGTAAAAATATCTGTTCAAAGTGAAGACCTAGTGGGGCTTGTGTTTAATACGATTGGCGTTAGTGATGGAATATCGAATGGTACTTCAGGGATGCGATATTCTTTGGTTTCACGAGATGTGATCGCTGACTCCATGGAGACGGTAATGGGAGCGCAGTGGTACGATGCCATGATAGCACTTGTTGGTTGTGATAAAAATATGCCTGGTTCTTTGATCGCCATGGGTAGACTGAACAGACCTTCTATCATGGTGTTTGGGGGAACGATCCATTCGGGAGAATGGAAAGGGGAGAAATTGAATATAGTTTCCGCTTTCGAAGCACTTGGTAAGAAGTTCAGTAACTCGATCTCAGATGAAGATTTCAAAGGAGTTGTCAAAAACTCTTGCCCGGGAGCAGGTGCATGTGGAGGAATGTACACAGCTAACACGATGGCATCTGCAATAGAAGCTTTAGGAATGAGTCTTCCATACAGCTCGTCTAATCCGGCTTTGAGTCCTGAGAAAAAGGCTGAGTGCGAATTAGCCGGCGAAGCTATCAGGGTTTTGTTGGAACGTGATATAAAACCACGTGATATAATGACTAGAAAGGCCTTCGAGAATGCACTGACTGTAATCACAGCTCTTGGCGGTTCAACGAACGCTGTTTTACACCTTTTGGCGATGGCACATTCTGTCGGAGTGGAGCTGACGATGGATGATTTCCAAACGATCGGAGATAAGACACCAGTGATAGGGGATCTAAAACCAAGTGGAAAATACCTTATGGAAGATCTGCATAATGTTGGTGGTGTTCCCGGAGTCATGAAGTATCTGCTTGATCTTGGAATGCTGCATGGAGATTGTTTAACGGTCACTGGAAAAACATTGGAAGAGAACTTGAGTAAGTTGCCTTATTTGGATCCAAATCAGCAGGTAATATTGCCGGTAACATCTCCAGTTAAACCTTCAGGTCACCTACAGATACTATATGGTAACTTGGCAGAAAGAGGTTCTGTAGCGAAAATAAGCGGGAAGGAAGGTGAGTATTTCAAGGGTTCGGCAAGAGTGTTTGATGATGAATACGAAGCGATCGACGGGATAAAAAATGGCAAGGTGGAAAAGGGTGATGTTGTAGTTATAAGATACTGTGGGCCAAAAGGAGGGCCGGGTATGCCGGAAATGCTAAAGCCTACATCAGCTATAATGGGAGCCGGTTTGGGTAAGGATGTTGCCTTGATCACGGATGGTCGCTTCTCAGGTGGAACGCACGGATTTGTCGTTGGCCATGTGTCACCCGAGGCTTTTGACGGAGGAATGCTGGCATTTGTGAAAGATGGAGATGAGATCACCATAGACGCGGTCAATAATGAGCTCAATGTCGCCGTAGGTGATGATGAACTTGCCAGAAGAAAATCAGAATGGTCTAAGCCTGAGTTAAAGGTTAATCAGGGAGTGTTATGGAAGTACGCACAGACGGTAAGCTGTGCTTCAAAAGGATGTGTTACAGATAAATACTAGGTCATGAAAGGAGCAACAATAGTAATAGAAAGTCTGTTAGCCGAAGGGGTAAAAACAGTTTTTGGATATCCAGGAGGTGCGATCATGCCCGTTTATGATGCGCTTTATGATTACAAGCAAAGGCTTGAACATATATTGGTAAGACACGAACAAGGTGCTATCCATGCAGCGCAGGGTTATGCGAGAACATCCGGTGATGTTGGTGTATGTTTCGCAACGTCAGGTCCGGGTGCAACTAATCTGATCACAGGTTTGGCGGATGCGATGATAGATTCAACACCTGTGGTATGTGTAACAGGACAGGTTGCCAGCCACCTTTTGGGAACCGATGCTTTTCAGGAAACAGATGTGATTGGTATCTCTATGCCTGTGACCAAATGGAACATTCAGGTGACACGCGCAGAGGATATTGCAGATGCAATAGCGAGAGCTTTTTATATAGCTAAGTCAGGAAGACCGGGACCGGTGTTGGTGGACATAACAAAGGATGCTCAATTTGGCGAGGCAGGATTCAATTACAAGAAATGTGAATCAATACGCAGTTACGTACCGAAACCTAAATTAGTTCAAAAGGACTTACAATACGCGGCGAATTTGATCAATGCAGCAAGCAAACCTTATTTGCTTATTGGTCAAGGAATACTGCTATCAGAGGCGGAAGATGTATTGCTTGCTTTTGCCGAAAAAACGGGGATCCCTGTTGCGTCAACTCTGTTAGGTTTAGGTGCATTTCCTGCAGATCATCCATTGTATGTTGGATATCTCGGTATGCACGGTAATTACGCGCCGAATTTACAGACCAATAAGTGTGATGTTTTGATCGCTGTTGGGATGAGGTTTGATGACAGAGTAACCGGAGATGTTGATAGATATGCGAAGCAGGCAAAAGTCGTTCATGTTGACATAGATAAGGCGGAACTGAATAAAATAGTTGAAACTGAAGTGGGAATCCATGGAGATGCAAGAGCTGTTTTGATGGAATTACTGCCTTTGGTAGAACAAAATTCACACGACAATTGGGTGCGTGAGTTCCGTATTCTTGAAGAGCAGGAAAAAAGCATGGTTGTGCGTGATGCTGTTCAACCGAGTTCTGAGGAGCTTCGAATGGCTGAGGTAATAAATAAGTTAACGGAAAGGAATAATGGTGATATGGTC
>JALRKF010000126.1 GCA_023254905.1 Crocinitomicaceae bacterium
AGTAGAATCTAATGTACAGTCAATTTCCAAGAAGATAAATTACTGGCTTCCATTGCTGCTAATTTTGGTGGCTACCTTTATCGCATATAGCCCAACCTTCGAAAATGACTTTGTGGACTGGGACGATGACTTCTATGTTGAGAAAAACACATTGATCACGGAAGGTGAGGTAGGTAAGATGTTTCAATTGAACGTTGGAGATGCTATCAAAGCCGCATACGATAAAGAAGCACGAGAAACCTTGGATAAATCATCTTTTATCGTCGGTAACTATCACCCATTAACCATATACTCGTTGTACCTTAATTATTCGAATAGTAAGTTAGATCCGTTTTCATACCAATTTACAAATCTGTTTCTCCATCTCGTCAATGTGTTTCTGGTTTTTTTACTTCTTAAGAGAATACTACCAAATAATCAGTTGGGGATTTTAATAGGAACAGCTTTATTTGCGTTACACCCAATGCACGTTGAATCGGTATCCTGGGTATCCGAGAGAAAAGACGTGCTTTATTCTCTATTTTTTCTTTTAGGTCTGTTATCTTACTTTCGATACCGTGATAAGCGCCAGCTATTATTCTTAGTGTTGACTTTTGTCTTATTTCTGGCTTCCTGCTTATCGAAACCAGCAGCGGTTGTATTTCCTTTGGTAATAATCTTGATAGATTTCTATTTAGATCGAAAAATAATTCTAAATAGTTTTCTTCGATATATTCCAATGTTAGCGATAAGCTTGCTTTTTGGTTTAATAACTTTATCCGCACAAGTAGACTCTGGTGCAGTGGGCAAGATGGAGCATCTTAGTCAATTTGAACAAATAGTACTTGCTGGGCACAGCATCATACTCTATTTGTTTAAGTTCTTTATACCCTCTGAGCTTTGTGCACTTTATCCAATTCCATCCTCTGTGGATGGAACAATGTATGTAACATTTTTGCTTTCTCTTCTGATTATTTTCTTTGTTCTAAAATATCACTCGAAAGATCGAAACATCACTTTTGGTTTTATATTTTTCTTGATTAATCTATTATTGATCCTACAGATAGTAAGTGTTGGAGCTGCTATGATTGCAGATCGATATACGTATATGCCTTACATTGGTCTGAGCATAATTGTTGGTGTGTTACTCGGTAAGGGGCTCAAAAAGTGGAGGAATAAATTACTCTTCATCTATTTTCCAGTTGGATTTATCTTGATACTTTCCGGACTGACATTTAACAGAACAAAAGTCTGGAAAAACACGGACACACTATTTTCTGATGTAATAGAAAAAAGACCTGGGCAGGCTTTAGGTTGGGGTAAAAGAGGTACCTATTTGAAACGATTAGGAGATAACAGTACAGATATTAATTCACGAAATAAGTATTTATCACGAGCCTTGAATGATTTAAATGAGTCTATAAAATTGGAGCCGGATAATTCAATAAATAGGAATAATAGAGGTAACATATATTTCAATAATCAAGAATATAAAAAGGCATTGGATGATTATCTCGTATGTGATGAGCTCGGTGATTCAACTCCAATTTTACTCACTAATATGGCAAGCGCTAAATTTGTATTGAATTATCGAGAAGATGCCATGAATGATTTTGAGCGCGCATTGAAGGAAGACTCAACTTTTGAAAAAGCATACATGAACAGGGGAATCGCATTATTATCTGTTCAAGAATATACGAGTGCATTGTCTGACTTTCAAATGTATTTAAGATATGATCCGTTAAATGCGGGAATAATAAATTCGGTAGGACTCTGTTACAGAGGGTTGAAACAAGAGAATAATGCTATTCGTTCATTCGATAGAGCTATAGCCAATGCAACCAAAGCTAGCGATAAATCGGTGTTTCATTTCAATCGTGGTGTTTCCTACTACAGCTTAGGAAGAAAATCAGAGGCGAAATCAGATTTTATCATTGCACAGCAAAATGGTTACGGCTTGCCTGATGCGCTAAAAATAGAATTCAATTTGTAGTGAAAAACCAATTAATCCTCCCTCTCTTTGGGAGTAGCTTGAAGATCTATTCGTGTAGCTTTTAAAAATCTTGGGACGTAATATCTACTATCATTGAATGTATCTATTCTAACGTTGTTGCTTGCAGCATGAATAAATCGGATGATATCGTTTTCATTCGATAGAACAATAGCGACATGACCAATGCGAGAGGAGCTTATGTTTCGTCCTTTAAAAAAGAGTAAATCGCCGGTTTGTGCCTCTGAGAGAGGAATTTCTACGCCATGTTCGCTCTGAGCAGTACTTGTTCTTGAGAGCTCAATTCCGAAGTTACTCATGACATAGCGAACATATCCTGAACAGTCGAATCCCGAAGGGGTCGTCCCTCCGTAGACATAGGGAGTGCCAAGGAAATTTTTGGCATATTGTATAATGTCTTGTGCAAGCTCTTCATCCGTTCTGTAGCGTATCGTATCCCTAGAATTGAGGGTTGCAATATTTGTGCTGTCTTGCGCGATAGACGTGAGCCCCACCAGAAGAAATATAAGTAGCAACAATTGCCGCATGATAGCAAATATAGGTAATTGTACCCTGTATAAGCTTGTCAATTATATTGTTGATATATCTTGTGTTTTATCGAACCTTTCTTTGTGAAATCCCTTGATTATATTTAATAGTTGGAGTTCAGTATATTGCAATGAGTAATGGCGGATATTGCGGTAATTTCGAAGATGAAATCTTTCAGTTATTTAAATATGATTAAGAGCAAGCTAAGGATTGGCTTTTTCTTTGCTCTGTTGTATTTACCAATCACATCAAGTGGTCAATTAATGCAATGCGGTATTCTGTCTGGCGTGATTTCAGATACTAGACTGGAATTCCCCACAGGTTACAGCTCTGTAGTTGTAAACTATGAATTTAAATCGTCCAAAATTGCTCTTGGCGCAGAACCTGGTGTTATTAAACAAAATAATTCAAAGTGGATAGGGAGTATTCCTTTAATTGTCCAATATCGTTTTGGTAATGTCTGGAATGTTTCGCCGCAGCTCGGTTTGTTCTATTGGACGTCTAAAAGGGGAGGGGTATTGTCGGGTGTTTCTATTGAAAGGTCTGTAGGAGCAAAATGGATTCCATTTTTCAACGCGCGTTTCTATAATGTATTGTACAGAGATTTACCTTCCACTCAACTCCAACATATAACAGCATTCAATATCGGTATAGGCCTAAAATTTATATTGAATGAAAGCTGAGAAAACTCTTTTGAATATTCTACTTATAGAGCCTTTTTTTACCGGATCCCATGCGGAGTGGTGTAAGGGTTTTCAGAGGTATAGTCGACATTCTGTAGAAATAGTCTCACTTGAAGGAAGGCATTGGAAATGGCGCATGCATGGCGGTGCAATCAGTATTGCGAAAAAATTACAAGATAAGTTTGCAGACTTGATAATTGTCTCAGATATGATCGATTTGGCTCTATTAAAGTCGATGCTTCCAACACAACTTTCTGGTATTCCGATTGCCTTGTATATGCATGAGAATCAGCTTACCTATCCATGGTCAAAAGGCGACGTAGATATAGAATTAAAAAGAGACAGACATTACGGGTTTATCAATTATTCAAGCGCCTTGATAGCAGATCGTATATTATTTAATTCACATTATCATTTAAGTTCATTTATTGACGAATTGCCAAGATTTCTAACTGCTTTTCCGGATCATAGAAACATAGATTCTGTAGTGGAAATAAAAGAAAAATCATCCGTTCTTCATCTAGGAATGAACCTTAAAAAATATGATAAATATTACCAAAAGTTTGAAAATGAAGTGCCTGTATTGCTCTGGAACCATCGCTGGGAATACGACAAAAATCCTGAGGAATTTTTCAATACTTTGATTCTTCTAAAGGATGAAGGATTTGCTTTTCAGTTGATTGTAACAGGCGAATCATATAGGAATTCACCTGAAATATTTGGTATTTTAACTAAACCATCAGTTAAAGCTTTAAAGTATAAACCTGTCCCTCCAACAAGAATTGGAGTTTTTTTTCTTTGTTGAACTTCCTTAATTTTTTTAATTACTAGCTTAAGCCAATC
>JALRKF010000011.1 GCA_023254905.1 Crocinitomicaceae bacterium
TTTGAATAAGGAACCAGGAACATTCGTTTCTACCTTCGTAACTGGAACTCCGTTTTCATACTTCTGATCATTGTTTATGTAGAATTGAACAACAGGAAGCGGTTTTACTTTAAAATTATTTGATTCTATAAACCCATCTGAACCATGATAACCTAATCTGTGCACACCCGACTCTGAAGGAGTAAACAATTCTGATTCCATTGGATTAATGTAATAGGAATCTCCCGAGGGACAGATTATCAAAAGCTCTACTTCGTTATTGTTGCTCAGCTCAATGCTTTCGTTTAAACAAAGCATTGGAACAATCGGTGCGTTAAAGTTTACTTTTTCTGCAAAATTGTGATTCAGCACGAAATTGTTGTTCTCCTTATCTCTTCGAGTGTTATCCCTATCCGTTGAGTTCTCGGATTTCACAATTTCAATAAATTCATTAGTACGCGACAACTTATTTTCAGCTGTCATTAATTCCTCTGCTGGATTGCGTAATGTTTGAGTCTTATCTTCTCTATAATACTCAATTTCTGATTCTCCATTTAATTGAGACGAATTTTTCGTATTACCCTGGAAAGAATCATCTTCATTTTTAAATGTTTCATCGATTTCCTTTTGGATATTTTGTACCGAATGAAAACTATTCGATTCTCTTGATTGTTGAGTATTGTTTTCGCGTGTAAGATAAAATATTATGCTTACTAAAAAAACAATAGCTGTAGCCGCAATAGAAAGGAACTTAATATTAGATGATGGTGAAGTTTGAACACTTCCAGAATCTAGCTTTGATTTTAAGGCGTGCCATGCTTTTGGGTCGTAGGATATTTCAATATCCTCCAAACTTTTCTTTATTTCATTTCCAAGCGAATCGTAATTAACAGTTACATCCAGCTTTGCGCTGAGAGATTCCCATGCCTCGGGTTTGTAAGACATCTCGAAATTTTCGAGACTTTCCTTGATACTATTTTCTAAGTTGTCTTTCATGTCATTCCAAATTTTTGAATTTCTCTTTCAAAATTTTTTGGAGGTTTAATTTCGCCTTTGATAAATTAGATTTCGATGTCCCTTCCGATATATTAAGAATTTCAGCTATCTCTTTGTGCGTGTATTCCTCCATAACATATAGGTTAAATACAGCACGATAGGCCGGAGAGAGATTTCTGATAGCATCCAATGCAATTTCTGCTTTGATTCCGACAAATTCTAGCTCTTCCTTTGCTACAACAGGATTCTCTGACCCAAGCTTAAAATCCTCATCATTGTCTGAGAGTATGGGGTCTTTCTTTGATTTCCGAATATGGTCGATTGCGGTATTTGCCATAATCCTCCTTATCCAGCCTTCAAAAGAACCTTTATAATCGAATCGTTCTAATTTTTCAAAGATCTTAATGAAACCTTCTTGGAGAACTTCCTCTGCTGAATCTCTATCGTTTGAATAACGCATACAGACACCTAACATTTTTCCGTAATATAATTTGAAAAGTTCCTCTTGTGATCTACGATCATTGTTGAGACAACCTTCAATCAGTACCTTTAAATGTTCTTTATTCTCCACATTCGTTTCATTGGTTAGACGTTCATCTGATTTTGCGGTTGCCTTTGGAATAAAATTCTCCAAAGAAGGTCTAAAAATAATGATTTAATTAAGCTAGTTCTGAACAAATTCTTAAATTCGTGCTGATTATGAAATTGAATCTCATCTAATAAAAAAAATGACATGAAAGTTACTGTTGTAGGAGCCGGAAACGTTGGAGCAACTTGTGCTAATGTATTAGCTCACAATGAAGTTGCAAACGAGATCGTTCTATTGGACATTAAAGAAGGTTTCGCAGAGGGTAAAGCCTTGGATATTTGGGAAACATCACCTATTAATCTTTATGATTCTAGAACTGTTGGGTCAACAAACGATTATTCAAAAACTGCCGATTCTGAGGTAGTAGTTATTACATCAGGTCTTCCAAGAAAGCCAGGAATGTCTCGTGATGATCTAATTGCTACGAATGCTGGTATAGTTAAGCAGGTTACTGAAAACATTGTTAAATATTCGCCTGATGCGAAGATTGTAATTGTGTCTAATCCACTAGATGTGATGACTTACTGTGCTTATTTGACCGCTAAAGTTGATTCAAGTAAGGTTTTCGGAATGGCTGGAGTACTTGACACAGCAAGATATCGTTCTTTCCTTGCAATGGAGCTGAATGTCTCTCCAAAAGATATTCAAGCAGTATTAATGGGGGGACATGGCGATACAATGGTTCCGCTTCCCCGATACACTACAGTTGGAGGGATCCCAGTTACTGAGCTAATTGATAATGAGAAGTTAAACGAGATCATTGAAAGAACAAAATTTGGAGGAGGAGAAATAGTAAAATTACTTGGTACATCCGCGTGGTATGCTCCAGGAGCTGCAGCTGCACAAATGGTAGAAGCTATTGTTAGAGATCAGAAACGTGTTTTCCCTGTTTGTGCTTGGTTGCAAGGTGAATATGGAATGAACGATATTTATCTTGGTGTTCCAGTAATTCTAGGTAAAAATGGAATTGAGAAAATTATTGAGCTTGATTTGAACAATGAGGAAAGAGCACTGCTCGAAGAATCTGCAGTTGCTGTGAAGAATGTTATGTCAGTTCTTGATAATATGAATGTGGTCGCATAACCAATCTAGAAAATTCTCAAAGCTCCTGCCTAAACAGGAGCTTTTTTTATGGAATTTATTTTCTTCGAACATCTTTAATTAAGTGAACATCTATCGAATAATATTATTTCTCTTTTCACTAAATGTCTGCAGTGCATTCAGTCAACAGGATTCAGTTGTGGTAAGGGTCTCAATTGTTGATGATCGATATGGAGATCCGATCAAGAATGCTACTGGCGTTATTATTTCCTCGGACACCTTATTTGGAACCTCGAATTCAAAAGGGATATTCACAAAAAGAATTGCAGTGCCTACTAATTTGAACGTAAGGATTTCCCATTCACAATTCTTGTCTGATGAACAAACGAAGAAGCTGACCAAAAAATATTCCGGAGATACAGTGGTTATAAATTTCAAATTGGAATTTATAAAATCTCAGAATGTCGATTCGATTGTGGTCTTTGCTCCAGGAAGTCCACAGGTAGTTTTCTCATCTCCCAAATTACATGTAGAAGATTATGAGCTATTCAAAAATGGTGAAATACTCTTACTGACATATCAAAAGCGACTCAAAAAGGGCTCTGAGTTAAAAATATTTAATGGAAATAAAATCACAAGCTCATTTCAGTTGCCAGATAGAGCATTGGAACTTGTGCATGACTACAGAGGAAATGCACATGTGATTTGTGAGAATAATGTATACGGAATTCATCAAAGGGAGGATAAAGTTGGATTAAGCCGATTGGATAAATCTTATTTCATGACGTACTTAGCCCCAATTGTCGACACCAATGCATCAAAAATGTATTTCTCTAATTTCAACAAGGATTATCCGGCATTCGAATACTTTACTTTCGATCGAATAGATTCTACCTATAAGAAGATCATGAAGATTGAAGATGAACTTATGATGGAGTTGTATAGATCAGAATATAAGTGGGTGGATGTCCGTACTCAGCTATGGGCGAAAAACAAAGAAATTAAAACGGGTATCGATGCAGAGATATGGGTCGGAGCCAATTATTTTACGCAGTCTATTTACTATAAGGAAGCTTATGCTCCCTTGTTTCATCGAGATGATACGATCTATATTTTTGATTACTATAAAGATCTATTATTTACCTTCAACAAAAATGGAGATGGGATTGATAGTCTAGGTATCTATCATCATTATAATCCACGCAGCACCGGCTGGAAAAAAAATGTGATTCAGGATTCAAAAACTGGTGAAGTTTATGCAGTGTTCGAAAGAGCTGGATACACATACATCGGTCGAATCGACCTCAAGACTGGAGAGATTCCCGAGCAAGTTCGCTTGAAACACAGGTTTATACATAAGGTTTCTGTAAATGGTAATCACGTATATTACGTATACAGGCCGTTCGAATCCATTCAGAAAAAATACCTGTATCGCGAAAGACTACCTTATAAATTCGAAACGATGAAAGACAGAGATCAGTAGCTGACTTCGATTATTACTGGAAAATGGTCTGAATATCCGTTTAAATATTTCTTCCCACCATAAGTCCTGTAAGGAACTTTATTTCCTTTGTACTCATCAATCATGAACTCTTCTGAGACGATCTTTCCTGATTTTTTGACCGCACTTATTCCTCCTTTTTTCAAGAATCCTTTAGATACCATTATATGATCTAATACTCCCCATTCTCCTCGATAGTTGTGTGATCCTCCGAACAAACCAGATTCTGGGTTGATCATGGGTTTTAAAACAGAGCTAATCATTTCAGCCGATAAATTGTCTGGGTGGTCATTCAGGTCACCCATGAAAATTATCTCACTATGTTTATTTGCGCCTAACAAAGAGTCAATGAATTTCTTCGCAGTGGTGGCTGCAATTAGTCTTTTGGGTTCACTCTCGACTTGCCCACCACGTCGACTGGGCCAATGGTTTATCATTGCGAAAAGTGTGTCTGATTCATGCGTGAATTTTCCCCATAAAATATCTCGACTAGGCGTGCTTCCTTGAGGCATATTAAAACGTAAAATACCCGAATCCAAAAGAGTCAGAACCGATTGATTATAGATCAATGCGTTGTCTATACCACGAGCATCTAAACTTTCGTAATGAAGAACACTGTAATTATCTTTTAATTCACCACGATCGACGATATCTTGAACAACAGCTTTATTCTCTACCTCGCACATTCCAAGAATAATCGGTTTATTAAGTGCTTTAATAACTTTGTTTATGTGGTCTATTTTGGTCCAATAGCGGTCACTATTCCAGTTTTTAATGGAAGCAGGAAGGAACTCTTGATCCTGTTTATTGGGTGTGTCTAAGGTGTCGAAAAGATTTTCAACGTTGTAAAAACCAATTGTGATCTTTTGTTTTTTTTGGGCAGTGCATTGCACATTGATTAATGCAACAAGAAGAATGGAGATTGTAGTACGTATCATATGAAAATTAGGTTTTACTTGAGCAATAAACATCTTGCCATCGGCCCTTCGCTAAAGATTGCATCCAAAATTGAGAGAGATTCTCTATAAGGTTCGGTATTAAATACCTGGATGTATGGAGGTGCTTCGTAAGCCTTGTTGTTAATCTCATTTTTAAAGTCGATTAAATCTCCTGAAAGATAAGAAGAGGAAACTTTTATATCAACATCAATATCTAGCCATTGTAAAATCCTTGTAGTGATATTTTGATTAAATTCTACAAGTCGATTCTTGTTTGAATAAATTAACTCTTCTACTTCTATACCGTAAAAATCGAAATAAGGAGAAGAGTTGTAAGCTGTTTTAATCGCTCTCCAGTGTTCGGCTCTCCACTTACCCTGGTCAGACAATATTATCTCATTTGTTCTAGATTTGGAACCATTTGGTTTTTTTACTGGAATACTTAATCGTAAATGTCCGTTTGCGGTATTTATGAGTGTTCGATTGCGCAGTGTTTGTTTGGTATACGTTTCAAAGATCTCTGTGGTCACCTCTTTATGAGAACAAATAGCTTTAAAGTAGGCAATACTTCCAAAATATGCCGTTGGAAATACAGAACTCATTATCGAATAATGGTAAAGAGTCTTTCCCAGCGAATTCCTTGATAAGGATCTTTAGAGAACCATACCATGGAAGCTTTACCAACGATATGGTCTTCTGGAACAAATCCCCAGACTCTAGAATCTGCGGAGTTATATCTATTGTCTCCCATCATCCAGTAGTAGTTCATCGAGAAAGTGTATGAATCCGTTTTCTTTCCGTCGATATAGATGCCGTCTTCCCGCTCTGAAAGTGTATTGCCTTCGTAAGCTGTGATAATCCTCCTATACCAAGCAATATTGTCTTTTGACAACTTGATTGTTTGTCCTTTCTCTGGAACTTGGAATCGATTGAAATCCGTAATAGTATTGTTCACATAGAGGTCTTTAGGATAATAGTTTAAGTTTTTGATCATCTCACTCGGTGTAGCTTTGATGGAATCATTTGGAACATAACGCTCTGTGAGAATAAGTTTAAAACTGGCCTCTGGAAAGTCATTCTTCATCTTGTTTAACTGATCTTGAGTAAGATTCATTATATAACTTTTACCACCACTTAGGACATAATAATCACCATTTTGAGTGCCGCCTCGATGAATCTCTAGATCATACTTTTCATCCATTCTCTTACTGGTAGGTAAGATGATATTGTCTACTTCATATTGAAGATTTTGGTGAGGGAATGGCTTCACTTTTTTATCGTTCACTAAAAGTTCAGATTGCTTAATCTCTACAATATCTCCAGGAATAGCTACACAGCGTTTGATATAATTCTCTCGTTTATCAACAGGTCGATAAATCAATCCATAATGTTCTACAAAGTTTTGATTCTTTTCAGGCATAGGTCGACAATAAGTCACACCAGATTCCATTCCCTTACGAGCTTCAGTTCTCCATTTTTCAATATTGTCAATAAAGTCCTGGCCGAAAGTATCTAAAAATTGATAATATCTCTCTTCAGGATCCTTGCTAGCAGTTTCTGAAAACTTCCGTATTTTATTGATGTTATTACGCTCGAATTCTAATCTCCAGTAATACATCGCCTCATCATTTAATATTTGATAATAATCATGTCCCATCAAGCCATTTGGCATTCTTGGATCATAGATAGCTGTGTCCCCAGAAGGATAATTAAAGACAACAACATCATAATTACTGACATCAGTGAATCCAGGAATTCTAGTGTACTCGGATTTCTCAAAAGAAGTATATGATTTCGTATTTACCCAGGGCACTGTATTATGAACTAAAGGGTAGGATAGAGGTGTTACAGGAACTTTAGGTCCATAAGCCAGTTTATTTACAAAAAGAAAATCACCCACCAATAATGTTTTCTCCATTGATCCTGTTGGAATCTGGAATGGCTCAAATACATATGTTCGAATGATACTAGCAGCAACTAAGGCAAAAACTAATGAGTCTCCCCATTCCTTAACTTTTGATTTTTTTCCAGGCTGGTGCCTTGTGACCGCATCAATACTCAATGCAATTACATGACCAATTACAGGAAGAGATAAGAAGAGAACTAGGTGGTCTCCCCATTCTCTTTCAGACATTTCTTTGCTGTTTGCCCAGTTAGTTTCTGGAAGTATTTTATCGCCTGCTGCAGCGATCTTTGCAGTTACGAGATAAGGGAAGAAGATTCCCTGTATGGTATCGAGCAATGAGAAATATCCAAATCTCCGAATAAAACTTACATTTAGAACTGCCAACATAACAAGGTGAATACCAGGAAAAACAAGTAATAATGACCAAAATGGTTTGGAGCAGAATACCTTATAAGCCACAAAGTAGTTGTAACCTGGAATTAACGCTTCCCATGATTTTCTTCCTGCAAGCTCAAAGCTTTTCCACCACATTGCAAGGTAAGGGTGTGCTACTAGGAAGAGATAAAAATATAATACATTCATAGTCTAAAATTTGATAACATCTTGCATGGTGTAGATCCCTTTCTTATTGACCAGCCATTCAGCTGCAACTACGGCCCCTAATGCAAAACCTTCACGGTTATTTGCAGTGTGCTTAAGTTCGATCTCGTCTATCTCAGATGTGTATTTAATGATATGTGTCCCGGGTACGTCCTTCTTCCGGTAAGAAGTTACTCTGACTTGTCCAGATTTTACATTCGGTGGTTTTTCCTCTTCATGCACCCATGAATTTAAGTTTTCGTTTTCGAATAAAAGATCATTCGCAAGACTAACAGCAGTTCCACTCGGAGCGTCCAATTTTTGTAAATGGTGAATTTCTTCGATTGCAACATCATAATCCGTGTGATTTGACATCAACTTGGCCAATCTACGATTGATATCAAAGAAAATATTAACTCCAATACTAAAGTTGGAGGCATAAAGTA
Organism: Crocinitomicaceae bacterium; assembly: GCA_023254905.1. Taxonomy (GTDB): domain Bacteria; phylum Bacteroidota; class Bacteroidia; order Flavobacteriales_D; family Crocinitomicaceae; genus UBA4466. Next base: position 7,976 of record JALRKF010000011.1, read on the forward strand.
AGCTTCCATTTCTTTCTAATACGAGCTCTTTAACAAAATCGAGTTGTTCATTCCACGCAGTTGTGCCCACAATTACAGGGATATTATTATTAACACAAAATTCAATATGTTGAATCACAAAACTTGGTGTAGAAAATTCAATGGCTATATCTGTATCCGAAAAATTTGCTTCATTGATTGGATTAGAACTATTTATTTTTTCGGTAATCTTATGACCTCTGGCCATCGCAATACCCTCGATTACCTTCCCCATTTTGCCATATCCAATCAGTGCGATGTTCATTTCTTTATTTACTCGGACAAAATTAAAGTTTTACAAATCTGTATCAAATGATTTAACGAAAATTAACCCTAACACCAACTCCTGGAGTTCTTGCCTGCAGCAATCGTGGTTCAATCTTAATGGTCAAATCTTCTGATACATCAAAGCTTACGAAATGAGCCTCAACTCCAGCATCAGTCAATTGTAAGATATAAACAGCTCCAACTGCCAGTTCATCGCTGTTTGATGTCTTGGGTGCTGTAATGTCCTTCAGAATTTCTCTAAGTTGGGTGTCAAATGCATAACGATTCAGCAAGCCGGTAAGCTGGTCATGATTAGCTTGCTGTTGTAATTCAAGTGCTAACGAATTGGGTAACCCCAATGCATTGGCTAACTCACCCAAATAACGACTTTCTGCATCGTTATCGACATCGATTGCAAAACACGAAATCAAATACAATTCGGTTTTTTGCTCAAGACTATTCACCTCGCTCGCGAGTTCTTGCACCGAAGATGGATAACGTAATAAATCCATCATCATAAATTTAAAGTCACTGGAGGATGGCATTTCTTCCACCGCATCAAAAATACGCGTTTGTTCAACCTCATCAATGTGGCCATCGGCTTTCGCAGCGGCGATCATGGCTTTTACCAAGGTGAGCTGGAATCCAGAGTCAGATTGCAACTCGTTCTCAAAAGCCGCCGCCGTTTTTGGCAATGTTTGGCCATCAACACCTGACGCCGGCTGCTGGGCTTTCGAAGCCTGCCAGTTTTTAAAGGCCTTGAATGCCAACCCGCCAACCAATGCCGCGCCACCCACTTTGGCGGCGGAACCGGCAAAACTGCGGGCTTTTTTTACTGCTCACCAATAATGCCGCAATACCACCGATAGCCGCACCCGTGCCCATGCCTCCCATTTTATTGGTTAAGCGACTGGCCATTGCGCCCAAGCTGGATGCGCCTGAGC
>JALRKF010000012.1 GCA_023254905.1 Crocinitomicaceae bacterium
AAAATCTTTGAAAGTAACCTACAATTACGAGAAGTCTCAGCCGATACTCCTGAGTTGACGGTGTTTTGTAAAATGACCGCTGATATTGACGCAAATCTTGAAAACGCCGTCTCTAAAATTGTAAATCCTAAAGCAGCACGACATTTCGATGCCGACATGAAAAAACTAAAGAGCTCTATTAGAGTATACAACGAATTTCTAGCTAATTTGGAAGGAGTAGAATTAAAACAACTTGATGCTGAACCGCTGGGATCATTCAGCAGGATGGATAACAGACTATGTGTTTCTGTGCTTGGAAATATGCAGCAACAAATTGCAGTGAACGAGAACAATTATTTAGTTCACAAGCTAGAGCGTTGATTGAAAAACAATTTGAATAAAAGGCCTCAGGCTGGAGGCCTTTTTTATTTTCTCTCTAATTCGAACTTCCCGATCTTAACCAAGAATCCTTTTTTGTTCTTTGATTTCGGTTGACGAAAGTCGATTTCCGTCTTCACTTTTTCCGATATAAACGTTGTGATCGGCTCAATTGGGTTTTGCATATCATTCACTTCAGTATACGCAACATACTCATTCCCATTTGTCGTCTCAACAGGGTTCTTATATATCGTACTGATCGGTACGATCTCTTTATTATCTAAAGTAGCCACCATTGGTCTCGAAGGCTGATTGTTTAAAATGACCGGTTCTTCCGTTGAGTTCTGATTCTCCTGCCCGTTTTCTAGTACTGTTGTACTTGTTGAAGGTTCTGAAGTCGTAAACAAGTTTGTGATAGGGCTGAAAATAATCGCTTCCTGTACTTTAGGTTTCGATGCTGTTTCATTTTGGCTTGATACGGTTCCATTCTTCGTGTCAATTTGAGCATACTGCACTGGCTTCACGTTGACCGTTGGTGAGGGATTATACAGGAAGAAGAATGCCGCGATCATTGCAGCAGCGATACCCGAATAATACGGCCACAATACAACAGGAGCTTCCTTTTTCAAGTCAGACTTCCCAGTCATTACAATTCTCTTATCAGGAGTGAAGTACACCGCTTCGAATAATCGGTCACTCTTCGCGGCAGCAGGATTAGTTGCAATAAACTTCTCTAACTCCTCTTCTTTCTCTTTACTCAATACTGCTTCATGCTTTGAGATCAGAAAGTGCTCAACATTTTTCTCATTTATTGGGTCCGTATCATCTGTTTCTTTCAAAAAATCAAGACTTCTAAAAGAGACTTTATCTTCTAAAAAGATTGGTAGCTCTTCATCTTCCATTTTCAATTCCGGATGCTTGTCAAGAAAATCAAGCAACACTGCAGCATCCTCCTCAGAAATGTTTCCTTCCAAGTAGTCGAGGTAGTATGCCTCATAGTTGAATATGTTGATCTTCTTTATCATATCACCAGATCTAATCTTCTTAAATAGGACTGCAACGACTTACGCGCCCTGAAAATATAAACCTTCACCTGTGATTCGCTCAAGCCTGTTATTTCTGCAATTTCTGCATAATTATATCCTTCGTAATCCCTCAACAAGACAACTGACTTTTGGATCTCAGGAAGTCTACTAAGTGCCTCATCAAGTATCTCTCTCAAATCTGGATTCGTATTGTTTTCTATTCCATATTCATGGTTCGATTCAATATCTCCCGAGCGCTTTTCTTTTTTAATCCAATCCAGCATCGTGTTATATGCTGCAGTAAATAAATATGACTTAACTTTTCTATGGTCAATGTCGTCTCTTTTTATCCAAACCTTTGTAAAAGTTTCTTGAACAACATCCTTCGCTGACATCTCATTCCCAAGATGTTTCAATACGAAACGAAACACATTGTCCGCATAATTATCAACTGCCAGGTTGTACTCTTTTATTGTCATTTAGGTCGAATTCACTTGTATGACTTCCAAATTACAGAAAAGTTACAGCAAGTGTAAAAAATTGTATCTTCGAATGAATCAAATGATAAAAAACACATGGGTACAGCTGGAATTGTAGGTCTAATCATAGGGGCATTAATACTAATCACAATTTTTTGGTTCTTTGGAGCATGGAATACATTGGTTCGTTTAGAAAACAATCGTGAAAATGCCTTTGCTGATATTGACGTGCAATTGAAACAGCGTTATGACTTGATCCCTCAGCTCATGGGGGCAGTTAAAGGATATATGGACCATGAGAGTGAGGTCTTGACCCGTATAACAGCTGCAAGGTCCAGGTGCTTAAATGCAGGAAGTGTCAATGATAAAATAGGGGCTAATAAGGAGCTGGGAGCTGCAATGGGTGCTTTTAATATTCAAGTTGAAGCCTATCCGGATCTAAAAGCCAATCAAAACTTTATACACCTTCAATCAGAGATTGCGGACATCGAAAATAAGTTGGCGGCTGTTAGGCGTTATTTTAATTCGGCAACAAAGGAATTGAATAATGCCATTGAAAGCATCCCCTCAAATATTGTTGCGGGAATTCGTGGAATGAGTACGCAGCCAATGTATGATATTGGAGATACTCAAAGAGCCGCAATGGATAAAGCTCCAGAAGTTAAATTTTAAATTCCATCTTATGTCCTATATCGGACTTGATGAACAAATTCGAAGAAACAATCGTAAATCTGTTTTACTCTTGCTTTCATTTCCTCTCCTCATATTGTTAGGGGTATATGCTTTTTATTACCTTACTTTTCAGGAAGAAGGAATGGATGTGGTCAATTTAAGTTTCTTGAAATCCATCCCTGTTGTTGCCATATTGGTTGGTGTTTGGTTTTTAATTGCTTTTACATCCCATACAGCTATGATCAAGGCCTCTACTGGAGCAAGATCTTTGACACGAAAGGAAAACAAGGAAATTTACAACCTAACTGAAAACTTATGCATGAGTATCGGCATGAGGACGCCGAAAATCTTTATCATAGATTCTCCTGTGCTGAATGCTTATGCTTCAGGCATCAACGATAAAACATACGCGGTTACTCTAACAAGAGGTATTATTGACAAACTGGAGGAAAAGGAACTGGAAGGAGTAATTGCACATGAATTGACACACATCAGAAATCGAGATGTGAGGCTATTAATAATCTCGATCATTTTTGTTGGAATTTTTGCGTTTGCTGTGAACGCTCTTTATCGATTGGTTTTTTACAGTGGGAGGCGAAGAAATAAAAATGATAAAGTTGATGGTAGAATTTTTATTGTCGCCCTCTTAATTGCTGTTGTTGCATACTTTTTAAGTATCCTTTTTAAGTTTGCCCTGAGCAGAAAGCGAGAATACCTGGCAGATGCCGGAGCTGTTGAAATGACAAAAAATCCAGAAGCAATGGCAAATGCACTACGCAAAATATCAGGAAATTCCAATCTTGAGTCAAGAAGTGACGATGTGAAACAATTATTCATTGATAACAGCCCTAAAAAAGGATTCTTCTCTACAATGGGAGGGCTCTTTTCAACGCATCCTCCGATCGAGAAAAGAATACAATTTTTAGATCAGATGTGATCGCTTTCATTTATTGTAAAAACAGAAAAACAACAACTTAAGAGCTGCTTTATATATGATAAATGGTGCGATTCAAGATTCTATGAAACTACCCGCGAATTGCAGCAATTCCTGGTAGCTCCTTCCCTTCTAAATACTCAAGCATCGCTCCACCACCCGTGGATACGTAGCTCACCTTGTCAGCAAGATTGAATTTATTGATCGCTGCTACGGAGTCTCCTCCCCCGATCAAAGAAAATGCTCCCGTGGAAGTTGCTTCAACTATTGCGTTTGCGACAGCAATTGTTCCCGTCTGGAAGTTTTCCATTTCAAAAACACCCATCGGTCCATTCCAAAGAATCAACTTCGAAGAACGAATGATCTCCGTACATGCTTCTGCTGTTTCAGAACCAACATCCAGTCCCATCCATCCGTCAGGGATCACGTCGATCTTCACTTGTTGAATATTTGCATCATTATCGAACTTATCCGCAATAACCGTATCAACCGGAATGTAAAGATTCACTCCTTTGTCTTCCGCATCTTGCATGATCTTTTTTGCCACACCTAGGTAATCATTCTCTACAAGAGAGTTTCCAACTTCACCTCCTTTTGCTTTCACAAAAGTGTATGCCATTCCTCCTCCTACGATGAGGTTGTCTACTTTGTCCAACAAACGCTCGATGATGGTGATCTTCGATGAAACTTTCGCTCCACCTACGATAGCCGTCAAGGGTTTATCAGTACTGTTCAATACTTTGTCGACACTCTTGATCTCGCCTTCGATCAAGAACCCGAACAATTTGTCATGCGGGAAGAATTTAGCAACAACAGTTGTACTTGCATGCGCTCTGTGTGCCGTTCCAAAAGCATCGTTTACATAAACATCTCCGTGCTTCGCTAACTGCTCTGAAAAACTTTCGTCTCCAAATGTTTCCTCCTGGTAAAAACGTACATTATCCAGCATCAGAACTTCTCCAGGCGCAAGCTCACTGCTCATTTTGTAAGCCTCTTCTCCAATACAGTCTCCTGCAAATTTTACAGGAACGCCGAGTACATTAGATGTGTGCTCAACAATGTTTTCCAAGCTAAACTTTTTCTCAAACCCTTCCTTTGGTCTACCCAAATGAGACATCAATACTACTGATCCACCATTTTTCAATATGTGCAAGATTGTGGGTGCTGCTGCTCTAATTCGCGTGTCATCTGTTACCTCCATCGTCTCTTTATCCAATGGCACGTTAAAATCCACTCGGATCAATGCTTTCTTTCCTGAAAAATCGTAATTGCTGATATTTTGCATCTCAATAGTATTTGGTGCAAAAATAATGGTCTTTGATAAACCTGAAGTTTATTCTTCATCAATTTCAAGTTGGCCCTTGAAATCTTATCTTTAGACCGTGTCTCAAGAACAGCAAATATTTACATTGAAACAAGTTGTTTCATCGATTCGAAAGACGATAGAAACGCGCTATAATAAAACTTATTGGGTGAAAGCAGAGATGCATAAGCTGAATAAATACCAAAGTGGCCACTGTTTCCCAGAGTTGCTGCAAAAAGAAGACCATAAGATCGTAGCTCAGATCTCTGGATCTATATGGAAACATAACTTCGAGCGTATTAATCAGCGCTTTATTGATGTTGTGAAAGAACCTTTGAAAGAAGATACAACGCTGCTCATGCAGGTAAAGGTGAGCTTCCATGAAACTTATGGTTTAAGTCTTCAAATCCTTGATATTGATCCTAACTTTGCACTGGGAGAACTGCAACGTGAAAGACAAGAAACTCTCAAAAAATTAAAGGCAAAAGACCTGATCAATGCCAACCAGCAGATTCCATTTCCCTTGCTGCCGAAACGAGTTGCCGTAATTTCAGCAGAATCAAGTAAGGGCCTCTCGGATTTTATGCAGGTTCTGGATAAAAATGAATGGGGTTACTCTTTTTTTACAATGCTTTATCCATCCTATGTACAGGGCGATATGGCGGCCGACTCCATTATAAAGCAGTTGGAGAACATCAAGTCTGTACAGCACCATTTTGATATTGTTGTGATCGTTCGTGGCGGTGGTGGTGAGATCGGTTTATCCTGCTACAATAAGTATTCGCTTTGTGAGGCCATTGCAACTTTTCCGCTTCCCGTATTAACGGGAATTGGACACAGCACCAATATGACGGTTGCAGAAATGATCGCATACCGGTATGCTATTACACCTACTGAACTAGCCGATTTCTTGATCCAGGCCTTCCACAATTTTTCTGCGCCAGTAAATGACGCGATCCAGACCATTCAGTTTGCCACAAAGGCACTGTTGGATTTTCATAAAAACAGGTTGAATCAAACGGTTCAATCCTATCAAAGTGGAACCGAACGTTTGCTTGTTCAGTTGAATCATCAACTCTTACGAAAGGGCAGCGAACTTAAAGATAATGTGCAGGGTCAGTTGAATAAACAACATCAGCGTCTACAGCATGCCGAGCATCAGCTGGGTTCAGACAGCAAGGCACTTCTCCAGCGCCAGAAAAACGCACTCAATGAAGTAAAAAAGAATCTTCCCTACTTCATGAAAACGATCTTTGAAAGGTCATTGAATAACGTGGAAAAACTTGAACAGTCCGTACGCTTAATGGACCCTATTAATGTATTAAAGCGAGGTTATTCTATCACCACTGCAAGGGGAAAAACAGTGAACGAAAACAACCCCGTTAAACCGGGAGATGTGATTATTACCAGGACAACAAATTATTTAATAGAATCAGAAGTTAAAAAGAAGAAAGATGAGCGATGAAATCAATTACACAGAAGCCTACGAGGAGCTTCAAACAATCGTTTCTGACATTGAAGATGGAGAGATCTCAGTGGATGAGCTTAGTGAAAAGGTTAAACGTGCATCAAAACTGATCCGTATCTGTAAAGAGAAGCTTACAAAGACGGAAGGTGATGTGAACGACATACTAAAAGAACTTGACGAGAATTAAGATCTATTCCTCCAATAGTTTTTGAATATCCTTAAGTAGCGTACCAACCTCATCAGGATTGGTCCCATCATAATACCCTCTTATACGCGATTCACGGTCCACTAAAACGAAGTTATTTGTGTGGATGAAGTCACTTCCAGCATCTCCAAGGTTTTCGGCTTCAGCCGGTTTGAGCACAAAATAAGACTGTCGCGCAAGTTGATAAAGCTCCTTTTTGTCACCCGTTAAAAACTGCCAGTGATCTCCTTTGATATCGTGCCCATCAGCGTAAAGTTTCATCTGAGCCACTGTATCTATATCAGGGTCTACCGTGAAACTTAAGATCGCCACTTCAGGGTTGTCGAAATATACATTGTTGACACGTTTCATTTGCTTATTCATGATCGGGCAAATTGAACCGCATGTAGTAAAGAAGTACTCGGCTACATAAACCTTTCCTTCTACAAATCTCTCTGTGATCGTATCTCCTTTCTGATTCAAAAAAGCGAAGGAGCCAATCTTGTGTCCGTACCCTTGTCTGAAAATTTCCGGGTCGACCATTTCTGACTCGACATCTGCCGGATTGATCACGGGTAATTTTTCATCATGCGGAATGAGGTAATAAGTCCCAACTGCTATTCCGATGACCAAAATGATCAGTACTCCCAACAATCTGTTCATGCCACAAAGTTACGCATCAAAATTATTACCTTCGGTAAAAATCAAAAACATGTCAATAAATACAGATTTACTGAATATAATATGCACAACTCCGGGTGCTCCTGGCTTTGAAAAAAAGATCCGTGACCTCGTTATCAATGAGGTAGAACCTCTCGTTGATGAGCTGGAGGTCGACAATATGGGTAACGTCTATGCGATCAAGCGTGGTGTTGGTGACAAGCGAGCAATGGTTGGTGCACATATGGATGAAATCGGGTTTATTGTTACACACATAGACGATAAAGGGTTCATTAGATTCCATACCCTTGGTGGATTTGATCCAAAAACATTGACAGCTCAACGTGTTATCGTACATGGTAAAAAAGACGTGATCGGTGTGATGGCTTCGAAACCTATCCATGTGATGTCGCCGGAAGAAAGAAACAAAGTAGCTAAAACAAAAGACTACTTCATTGACACGGGAATGAGCGCTGACGAGGTGAAAGAGCTTATTTCTGTTGGAGACCCTATTACCAGAGAGCGTGAGTTTATCGAAATGGGTGAATGCGTGAACGGGAAATCATTAGATAATAGACTGGCTGTATTTATTCTTATTGAGACATTACGAGCACTTAAAGACAAAACAGTTCCTTATGATATTTACGGTGTGTTTACTGTTCAGGAAGAGGTTGGTATAAGGGGAGCGAATGTGTCGGCATTGCGTGTAAATCCTGATTTCGGATTTGGACTGGATACAACGATCGCTTTTGACTTGCCCGGGGCTGCTGAGCATGAAAAAATCACGCGATTGGGAGAAGGAACAGCAATTAAGATCATGGATGCATCCACGATCTGCGATTATCGAATGGTTGATTATATGAAAAAGACTGCTGATAAGCATAAGATCAAGTGGCAACCTGAAATCTTGACAGCTGGAGGAACGGACACCGCTGGTATTCAGCGAATGACAGAAGGTGGTTCTATCGCTGGTGCCGTATCGATTCCAACAAGACATTTACATCAGGTGATCGAGATGGCGCACAAAGAAGATATTGATAGGAGTATTAAATTATTGACGGCCTGTTTGGGAGAACTTGACAGTTACGACTGGAGTCACTAGAATTTTATTTCTTCAAAACTTTAGGAATCCTAAAATAATCCGAATCCTTCTTTGGTGCATTTTTCAATGCTTCTTCGTGCGAGATAGTTACCTGAGCAACATCATCTCTCAAGCGATTCTTTTCATTGGTCATAAACACCAAGGGGTCAACGTTATCGGTATTCACCTCCTGCAGTTTTTCCATGAAAGTAATGATGTTCTCAAGATCCTCTTTGATCCTGGTCTTTTCATCTCCTTCAAACTCAAGGCGTGCAAGATTTGCAATATGTTCTACCGTTTCGTCTGTGATTTTCATAGACCAAAGATAATACTAATCGTTGATGTGCGGATACCTTTTCAGCAAAGGGGCGTTAATTATCTCGTGGCAATGATCTGAGAATTCTTGTAGGTCCAATTGATTATATTCATCCGCATGGATTGGCTTATGAACAATGATCTTGCTTATACCAGGTCTTGCTGGGCCAAAAATATTTGTCGGGTCAGAGAATAAAGAATGGTTGTTTAAAAAAGTAACCGGAATAATTGGGGCGCCTGTATTTTGCGCAATTTTGAATGCTCCTGGTTTGAACGATGCCATCTTCGGATTGTCTTTATCCGGTATCCCCCCTTCAGGAAAAATTGCCAATGACCAACCCTTTTTAATAGCCTTCATAGCAGAAATGAGAGCTCTTGCTGATCGTCTATTATCTCCCCTATATATCGGGATATTTAGCTTTTTGAAATAGGTTTTAATCAAGGGGTATTTCAATAGTTCACTTTTCCCGAGAAACAGAAACTCATGTTCTGGGAAAATGGATGGCAGTAGAAAAATATCCAAATAGGATGAATGATTAGCAACAATTATGTATGGTCCTTGAGGTAGCTGTTCTTTCCACACTATGCTTCTAAGATATAAACACAAAAGCTGGAAAACCTGACTCCAAGAAATAAAAAGTTTAAACGCAATCCGCTTATTCGACTCTTTATAAAGAAAAGGAACAATTAATGGATAGTAGATAATTGCCGTTAGAACAAATACGGAACCTATGTATAATTTCCAAAGCAAACCAAAAAATCCAAAGATGTATTTCACTTTCCAAAAATACAGAATAAACAGCATTACGAACACCTCCGTGTTTTGTATAAATCACTAATTTCGTAGCTAAACGTATTGAAAACCACATGGCGCGCATACTTACAGGGATACAAAGCACAGGGACCCCACATTTAGGAAATATTTTAGGAGCTATAATTCCGGCTGTTGAAATGGCGAATAATCCTAACAATGAGTCATATTTATTCATTGCCGATCTGCACTCTTTAACACAGATTAAGGATAGAAATGAATTAAAAGAAAACACGCTTTCCACAGCAGCAACATGGTTAGCATTTGGAATCGATCCAGAAAAAACAGTGTTTTATCGACAAAGTGACGTCACTGAAGTGACTGAGCTTACGTGGTACTTGATGTGTTTTTTTCCTTTCAAAAGATTGATGCTCGCGCACAGTTTCAAAGATAAGGCAGACCGATTAGACGATGTTAATTCTGGTCTGTTCACATATCCGATGCTCATGGCTGCAGATATTTTACTCTACGATGCTGAATTTGTGCCGGTGGGTAAAGATCAAGAGCAACATCTTGAATTCACTCGTGATGTTGCCAATAGGTTCAACCATAAAATGGGCGATACATTTGTAATTCCTGAGGTCGTGCACAACGAGGAAACAAAGTTAATCCCTGGGACTGATGGTGAAAAAATGAGTAAATCAAGGAATAACATTCTCAACATCTTTCTACCGGATAAAAAACTGAGAAAACAAATAATGAGTATTCAAACAGACTCCAAAGAGCTTGATGACCCAAAAAACCCTGACACTTGTAACGTGTTCGCATTATATAAACTCCTCGCATCAGAGGAACAAATCAATGAAATGCGCAAAAAATATGAAATGGGAGGATATGGTTACGGTCATGCGAAACAAGATCTTTATGAGCTAATTTTAACCAAATTCAAGATTCAAAGAGAGCGCTTTAATTATTTGATCCAACATCCTGAAGAAATTGAAAGGTCTTTGACGATAGGGGCGGAGAAAGCAAGACAAACGGCAATGAACGTTCTTGCGCGCGTGAGGGTCAAAACTGGATACTGAACTACACTTATTATTGTTATCTTTGACGCAACTATAGACTTATGAGAATTACTATTTTCACCCTATTGCTTTTAGTAGGTGCGTTACTTTCTTCGTGTGGAGGTGGGGGCACAGATTGGGAGAACTTAAAAGCTCTTGGAGGTAAGAAATACGGCGGAAACTTTAAGTTCATGTCTGCCGAAAAAATTGAGAACTTTTTCCCAACTTATGCAGCAGACCTCTATTCAGTTCGCTTAATTCAACAAATATATGAACCCCTTCTGAGTGTTGATCCAAAAACACTGGATGTTGTTCCAAATATTGCGGAAAGTTATGAGGTGAGCGAAGATGCTCAGGTCTACACCTTTAAGATTCGTAAAGGAGTGTTTTTCCATAGTGATGAATGCTTCGGAGGTGAGGGACGAGAATTAACTGCAGAGGACGTTAAACACACTCTTGATTATGCATGCTCTGGTGCCCCTGAAAATCAAATCTATTATTTATTAGTTAACCGCATCAAAGGCGCAAAAGAATACTATGAGAGCACAAAATCTTCTAAGGGGTCCAAAGATGGTGTTTCGGGTATCCGTGTTATTGACAATAACACTATCCAAATTACCTTAAAAGAACCATTCGCAGGTTTCGAAAAAATACTGACGCATCTTTCTCTTGGTATTTTCCCACAGGAAGTTTTTAACTTTTACGGTGACAAAGTGAACGCGCATCCTGTAGGTACAGGACCGTTTATGTTAGCATCAAAGAGTAGCGATAAGATTCTGCTGAAGCGTAATCCAAATTATTGGCAAAAAGATGAGTTTGGAAATAAACTCCCGTTTATAGATTCGGTTACTATCACATATTCAGATAATAAGAGAAGTGAGCTTGCTGCTTTTCAAAAAGCCAAAATTGATCTCGTACTCGAAATTCCCGTTGAGGAGGTAAATAACATCTTTGGAACACTGGAGGAAGCGAAAACCAATATCAAACATAAAGTTGACTCTGAACAAAGCTTCAGTATCAATTATCTTGCGATGGATGTTGTAAATTCCCAATTCAAGGATGCCAATGTTCGCAAAGCATTTAATTTGGCTATTAACCGAGATGAAATAATTGAATTATGGTTAGAAGGCGAAGGATGGGCGGCTAATCATGGTTTTGTCCCATCGATGAAAAATTACCCCATTGATGAAGTGAGCGGATACGTATTTGACTCCAAGGCTGCTCAAAAACTGATGAAAGATGCAGGTTATCCAAACGGATTGGGTTTCCCTAAAACTGACTTTTATGTAAATGCGCTTGAAGGGTCTGCAACACACAAGATGGCTCAGGCCATTGCTGCTCAGATCAAAACAAACTTAAATGTTACTCTCGACATTGTGCTTTGCAGTTACAAGGAACGTGAAGAGGCAATCAAAAGCGGTAAGGCTAAAATCTGGAGAACGGGATGGGTAGCTGACTATCCGGATCCTGAAAATTTCCTTGCTATGTTTTACGGTGGTAACATTGCCGAGGGAAGCAATCTTGTTAATGCATTCAAATATCAAAACGATGCTTACGACAAGATGTTTGAGCAGGCTCTTACGGAGAGAGACCCCGCGAGAAGAATGGAACTGCTCGTAAAATGCGACCAAATGATCATCGATGAAGGGGTGGTTATGCCGATTTTCACGGATGACCATATTGTAATTGTTAACGCACGTGTTAGAAATTTTGATGCAAACCCAATGGAGAGTCTAACATTGAAAAATGTTTTCATCAAAGAGTTGCGCAAGAACACGAATTAGGCAAGAATTTCTTGAACTATTTCATATGTACTCGGCTCACTGAAACCTGGTACATGTATCTTATAATAGGTAATAATAGCGCCCAAAAGATCCGTTCTCTGTTTTTTATCAAGTTTGACGAATGGTTGTTTATTCTCCATTGCAGATAGGACTAAATCAACCATTTTTCCTTCAACCGAAATTGTATCAGTATCCCTAACTCCACCAATAACCCCTGTTTTTAGATCTAGCCATTTATTTTCCTTATTCTCTATAAGTGGCTGCACGCCGAGATGTTTTGCTAATCCAATGAGAAAAGTGGAGGGAAATAAATTAAATTCTTCTGTTTCATCCAGACCAGTAATTGTGTTTCTTACAAAATTGTAGAGCGCTATATCCTTTTCTGTTCCCCTCAATACCATATTTAATATATCTGCAACAAAGAAGGCAATGGTTGATTTCACCGGGTCAAACTGTATATTCTGCGGAAAAAGTGGGTCGGCATTAACCACATTCCAAAGTTCACCTTCTTTTCTGGAATAGAATTCTATCTCCGATATGGATAGGGGGTAAAGCTGGTATGCTTTTTTTTTGCCTCCGCGAAAAAAGAACTTTTGATGACCGTACTCCTTCGTTAGAAATGTAACTACTAAACTGGATTCAGAGTATGGGGTTCTGTGAATAAATATCGCTTCATCAAGCTGTTTCATTCCTGCTAATTAACAACTAGTACTTTGCCTACAAAGCGCTTTTTACCTATGTTTGGAGCCGTCCAAATAAGGTAGACTCCCGTATTAACATCCAGCCCGTCCAAGGTTTTTCCATTCCAGGTTGCCGTCCCTCCATTTGATGTCGTTTTATAGATTAGGTTTCCAGCCACGTCTGTGATCTTCACATCTGAATCATATTGTATCCCTTGAATAGTTATTGGGCCGTCGTATTCAGGCCGTGCAGGATTCGGAAATATCGTAACCGATGAATAGTCGGGATCCTCATAAGTAGCATCGGAGCGATATGACATTAATCCCTGATCGGTCACAATGTAAAGCTCTCCAGTATTATGATCTATCTCAAGATCAAGAATTGAATTTGAAATCAAAGGACTATTTTCCATTGTAAATTGCTGAATGATCTCTTGGCCATCTGCAGATAGCAAAATTATTCCTGAATTGGCTGTTCCAAACCACTTACGGTTTCCACCATCCACCTCAATATCGGTAATGTTTGTTGTGCCTAACAAGTATTCAACATTACCCTCAAATTCTAGTTTGATACGTTGTGCATTGTACTCTCCAGGAATTCCATCAAATGCTGTTTCTGATGAATACAGCACTGCAAAGCCGTTATCCGTTCCTATCCATATCTCATTATCAAAATCGACAGCCAAGGCATTTACTTCATTCGAAGGCAGAGCTCCTGTATTTTGTCCGGTATTGAGTTGTACCCATTCGTCATCACCCAGATTGTCAATCGTTCCATTGTCATTATATCCGTACATGCCGACACCTTTTATAGATAACCATTTATTACCGTTATAATCAATAACAAGATCATCCGTAAACACATTCTTCGAACTTGTATTCAATTCAAACTCGTACCATTGTCCCTCATTTGTCAAGACCTTAAGTGGTGCATTTGCATAGCCATTCAGCACCCATAAATTGCCTTGGTTGTCATACTCAAGATCTGATATCATTGTCCATCCATTATTTAGGCTAGTTGGTTCAAGCAATGAGTTAAACTCTGTGAGGGTATCAGATACAAAGCCTGACTCATCGATGATGGATAGGGGTATTTTTGAATAAGATCCGACAGCCACTTGATCTTTATTTGCTGGGTTTATGCTTATTGCAATACAGTCAAAAATATCGGTTCCTGACCACATCGGCATATTAGCTTCATCTTTTAATTCCCACTCCTCTTCTTCAAAAAAGTATACTCCTGAGTTATTAAAGGTCACAAAAACCTGTGATAAGCTTCCTCCAGCTACAGCAAGCTTTCCGCGTTGCCAATCCAACCTATAAAAGCTGTTTTTCGGTGGTCCCTTGACCAAAATATCTGTAGAGCTAAATAAATTGTCTGCCCTCAGAGCGCCTCTGAGATTATCCGCCATCCAAAGACGAGACCCTTCCAGTGCCACAGCATTTGGTGAAACCCAACCACCTAAATTAAATCCTGTATAAAAGTTAGATTGATTCAACGATTGGTCATAAATATAAACAGCCCCATCAGTGCTTATGCCCAGGTGATTTTCCGTTATATCAATTCCGTTGACTTCTAAATCAGAGCCAACATTTGAAAAATAGGTCAATTGGTTATTTGATAACTGGAAGACTGTATCAGTGCCATAAACAGAAGATACTTTCAGTAAGAATAGATCGTTGTTGAAATTTAGCACTTGTCTGTAATCATGCAGTCCAGCATTCGGGATTCGATTATCTAAATCCCATTGATTCGCATCCGCCAATATCGAATTTACATTTCCTCGAAACATTGCTTTTTCTGATAAAGCATAAACGCTATCACCTTTAAATGCTATATCAAGAATTGGGTCGTTACCATTTGTCGGGTACCAAGTATTTTTCACCTCATCTTTATCCGGATCAACTTGAACAATCGAAAAACCTGTTGCAAAATATAAAAATCCATTTCGCTCCTTGATACTGTAGATCTTTTTCGAACCCTGAATTTGCGCAAGTTTAATTGCTGGGATATTCGTTACCGAGTTATTTTTAAGCTTATCAATATTCCCATTCTCATAACCAATAAATAATGCGTTTTTCGAATCACTAAAGTAGATACTCGAAACGTTAATATCGGATAGTCCATTCACTACATCCCATACACTTAACTCATCAGAAGCAAGGTCATATTCCGCCACTCCTTTTTCAAAAGCAATAAATACTTGGTCGTCTCCTTTGGTAATATCTATCGCCTTCGTAGAGGGCATGTGAAGCCTCCACTGGCCCATGCCTACTTGAGAAAAAGTGTGAGAGCTAAAAAAAACCAATATTACATATAAGATACGCATAGTCTAGAGTTGACTTTTAATAACGATAATAACGCAAAATTATTTGAATTATGGGTATTTCAAAAGAATGGCGATTTGTTTGGTATATTTGTGGGCTGTTTGGTGGGCTTTTATTTAAAAAAGACAATGCCAGACAATTGATCGGCTCCGTAGCTCAACTGTATAGAGCACTGGATTTCGGCTCCAGCGGTTGCAGGTTAGAATCCTGCCGGGGTCACAACCAACAAAAGCCTTCCTTTTTGGGAGGCTTTTTCTATTTAATTTCTCTTATATCTTATTTATTAATTCACTATTTTTAGTGTCCTAATTACTTAAATATGAAAAGGCTACTACTCATATTTTTCCTATTGATTTCATTCATTTCTTTTACACAAAGTATTGAACGCGATGTTTTTGGAAGTTCTGGGTCTGTAATGACTAGTACTTCGCTTGAAATGAGCTTTACACTAGGGGAACCGTTTACAGCAACTTTAACAAACAATGAAATTCATACATTAGGATTTCAACAAGCGAACAAGTCAGGAGTCTCACTCATCGAGTTGAATGAGATTGATTTTGGACTTTACCCAAATCCGGCAAGCACAGAAATTAATTTTTACACTTCCTCGCCAGAACCTTATTCATACAAGATATATGATCTAGCTGGTAGAATTATTCTTGAAGGTAAGAGTGAAACGAATTCACTTATCCTTGATATTCGCTTTCTGGAGCAAGGCAAGTACTTTTTTGAGTATACCATAGATGATCAGCAATCATCGGTTCGCTCTTTCATAACAGTTCATTAAATAAACACCACTAATAATTGAACAATGTCTAAAATTCTAACTCTAATGTCAATCGTTGTGATGTCGTTCACTACGATGGCACAAGCACCTGAGGGTATTAACTACCAAGCAGTGATTCGTAACAATGTTGGTGATATTATACCCAGTCAGCCAGTTGGTTTAAAGATCAGTATTCTCCAAGGCTCATCTACAGGTGCGGCAATCTATGAAGAATCATTCACCCCGACAACGAATCAATTCGGCTTGATCAATATCGTAGTTGGGCAAGGAACGATCTTATCCGGGAGCTTTCCGACTATAGATTGGGGCAATGGACCTTATTTTGTTGAGGTAGCAGCAGATGCATCAGGAGGTACTAACTATACGGTTATGGGTACACAGCAATTAATGAGTGTTCCATATGCATTGTATTCAAAATATTCAGAAAACCCAGGACCGCAAGGACCGGCAGGAAATGATGGTGCTGATGG
>JALRKF010000036.1 GCA_023254905.1 Crocinitomicaceae bacterium
AACGGACAGACGCGATAGTTCAACATTTATGAATTTATTTACTCCTGATTTAAGCTACAAGAATACTTTCTTGGCAGTTGGTAATATAGGCAGGCCTACATATTTCATGAAAGAGTGGAACTTTTTTGGTGCAATAGGAAATATAAGAGATCAATATAACCTAGACAGTACTGTTATTGTTACAAGGGTCGGTGCAGAATATATTTTCAAAAGGAAAGAGAGCTTTAAATTAGGTAATCAATTATCTGTTGGTAACAATTTCTATCAGAATGGTAAGAGCTTTTACACAGTACATTTGAATAATACATTGGATTATAATTTTGCTGAGCATTATGTAATAAGCCTCAGTCAATATCTTGGCTATTTTTATGGTACTAATAATTCTTCACGATATCTAGATTATTCGATAGTGTCTAGTTTCTCTTATGTATTCAATCCTGATTTAAAAATACGATTGAATTTATTTTATGATAACGAACAACACTGGAATAACAGGAAACATGTCGGGGCATATTTACAATTAATTGCTGGCTTGGGAAGACGCGTTTAGTTGAACACTGCTTTATAATAAGCGACCTTTAACTACTTTGAAGAAGCTTTCTAATTTATCTCTGTACTTTAATAAAAGGATTATTGGTAAGTATTGTACTGTCCAAATTACCATTTTCTGAAAGCTTCCAGACTCGTCATAAAGTCCGTACGACATCAAAATTGTAACGGACCAAACAAGTGGTATAATATTATTACTAAATATGGATAACCCAAGCGGAATGATTAAATACCAGGGATGAACTGTAGCACTTAACAGATAGTAAGTAAGAAAAAGAAGAACGGATGTTTCAAAAAAGGAATCCCAATTCCATTTCTTTTGTTTTGAGAAAAGACGAATACAAATTATCAGAATGATCAAACCAAACAAGGGAGATAAAAAAGTAACAGGATTCCAATACATTGCTCTTTCTCCGAAAATTGGAATTATCCAATTATCACCCAATAATAATCCGAGTAAATAAACAAATTCGGATAATGGTAGAATTATAAACGAGTTGAACTCGAACGTGCTGAAATATAATTGAAGGCTTTGAAAAAAATTACTTATGTTTTCTTGACTGACCAGTGGGATGAATAACAGAGCAGTTGTAGCAATTAATGTCAGTGCGCTGCGAAAGACGTTTTTCAGTGACATAAGTTTTAAGAAACATCCATAAATGAGAAGGGGAATTAACTTTATGTGTATCGCCAAGGCAAAAAATGAATTCGCAAGAAACGTCTTTGTTTTCATCATAAAATAGATCGATAATAGAATGAAACTCAACATAACTCCTTCAAAATGAAGATTAGCAGAACATTCGATTACTAAAAGAGGATTCAAAAACAAATAGAGAACCTTTTCGGGATTTTTGTTTAACAGTTCTAAGATTTTTAAACAGGCCCAACCGCCAATTAATTGAGTTAGAAAAATAAGACTGCGCATAACGAATACTGAGCTGGAAATAGTGTCTGTTGCTATTGTACTTAGATAAAAATATAGTTGATTGATCGTGGGATAGCACGAGTAATTCGATGCCGATAACCTGCCCATTCCTTGATGAAGAGATTTCATATAATCTGACATTCCAGGGGCATTTAATGCATATTCGTTTGGTGTAAAGTCATAAGGATTTATTCCAGAATTCAATAATTCTCCATCCCATAAAAAACGATAGTAGTCTGTTGATAAATTCGGTAGATAAAAGAAACAAATCAATTGTGATAGAATTGCAATTGACACGATTAGATTCTTGGATAAGTTCTTCCTGGTAATACAAATTCCAAGAAATGAAAAAGAAATTAACAAGTACCATGTAATAAGCTGAGAATGATTGACTCTATCTTCGCTACTGATTAATTTAGATAAAGAGAGGAAAAAAAGAAAAATCAGCAGATAAATTATCCACGATACCGTTGTTTGTGTTTTTATTAATCTCAGAAGCCAAGTTTTCATTTTTCAATTTCGTAGGGAAGGTAGCAGAAAGTTGAGAAAATCCGCTACCAAATTGCTTTTCCTATTTTCAAAAATTTGCTCCAATAATCGTCATAAGTATGAACAAGTTCAGTCTCTAAATTATTGACGTCTAACACCTTTTTGCCATTATTTTTCCATTCTATTATTCCGCCCACCAAAGATTCGACATTATTAAAACCAGCGCTTAAAAGTTTTTGGGTAAGAATCTCACTACGAACCCCCACGGTGCAGTAAATGATTATGTGACAATCTTTGGCTAACATTTTGACACGATCAATTGAAAAATCAGAATATCCAACCCAAATGGCATTTGATAGATGACTAACCTCATATTCTTCTCTGGCACGAGCATCCAAAAAAACAATTTTTTCAGTAGACTCAACTTTCCAAACTGTTATGTCACTAACGTCCCGAGAAAGTGTATTAATTAGCTCTAGGTTGTAATCTTTGTCCTTAGATAATTGCGCACCCAAAAAATGCGAAAAAATCAATGCAGAAAGAAATATCCCAAATTTGAGTTTCAACACGAATTGAATATTATGTATTTAATGCACGAATGAAGCTTAGATATCAATAACTATGCGTCTTATTAATATTATGAAATCTCAGCTTGTCTGCAAAGGTAATTTTTTATCAAAAAAGAACTTAATGGAATTTATACTTGAATATTGCGGTAATTATTTTGTACCCTGCCATGATGGATCCTTTTATTGTACCACTCACTTTAGAAACACCAATCCGTTTTCTATAGTCTACAGGAACTTCAACTGAGCGAAGCTTATTCTGTGCAGCTTTGATTTGCATTTCAATGGTCCAACCATATGTCTTATCCTGCATGTTCAGTTTATCAAGTACTTCAACTTTTATTGCCCGGAAAGGACCTAGATCCGTGTAATTTATCCCATAAAATAAGCGCATCAATCGAGTGGCTAACCAATTACCGAATAGCTGTTGCGGAGTTAAAGAGCCTTTTTCTTTTTTACCCAATGTTCTCGATCCGATAACCATATCCGCTTCATCGTTTAATATTGGATCTAGTACCCGAGGTAATTGCTCAGGATAATCGGAAAAGTCACCATCAATAAAAACAATAATTGTTGCTCCCAATTCTTTGGCTTTGCGGATTCCTTTTAAACAAGCCCATCCATAACCTCTTCGTTCTTCATCAAGAACAATAGCCCCTGCCTCTGATGCTATATTAGCAGTATTATCAGAAGAATTATTATTAGTTACGATAACAGAGGAAACGAGATTTTTTGGAATCGCTGAAATTACTTTTCCTATTGATTTTTCCTCATTGAACGCAGGAACAACAACTACTACTTTGTGTTCAGTTGACATCCTTAATAATTGTTGAGGTCAAGTGTCCAGTCGTATGGCGTATATGTTATTTTTGATATCGTCTGACTTCCCAGGATGCCGTGCTTTTTCATCAGATCGATGATTCCTGTCTCTCCGCCAAAATCATCGATATACCAATCTAATATCTTACTTGTCTCCAGCACTCTAGAAATTGTGTCAAATTTCGATACACTTTGAATAAAGACCTCTTCGGCCAAATCAAGCTGCTCATTGATTTTATCCGCACTGTAAAACGCGACTGGAGGACAAGCTGCAGCGCCACAATTCAATGCAAAATGTAGACGGTTGTCTAGTTCATTCAATTTGAAGGAGTCTGTGAATTCATTTTTCCCTTCTTTTTTACCGCGTAAAATATTGTGTTCAATGTTATCTAAGCTAAGTTTAGCACCACCAATTAATATATTCGCATCTTTGAAAAAGGCATTGCGATCTTTAAAGGTAGTTGTATCATTTTTTGCTTTGGATTGAACTGTTGCATTGTACATATTGATCCAAAAGCACAATCCCTTATCGAATGTATCAAGTTCTTTTTTGAGTAAAATCAAATTAAGAGAGGCTAATGTATCTTGATATGCAATAAACGATTGATCAGATTTTACAGCCAGTAAATATTGTTCTGAAAAATTAAGTGCGGATACTTTTGGATAAATAGAGTCTTTTGGAATATTCTGATCATCGGTGCATTTGGCAAAAATATTGCTTATTGCAAAGATGGTAAGCGTTAACTTAATTGTTATGGAAATCTTTTGGTTAGTTAGTTTTATTGACATCCGATTTTTCATCTACACTTAACCACTATTTCCAAACTCCCTTTTTCTCGAAAGCTTTTATGCGACGATTTATTCTCGTCTCAGGCTTTGATCCGCTTAACTCTTTAATTGATGTTTTGATGTATTTTTTGAGAGTTTTAAAAGTTGCCTCATAGTTCCGGTGTGCACCCCCCAGCGGTTCTTTGATAATATCATCAACAATACCCAATTTTGTCATATCCGATGACGTCAGCTTCAATGCTTCTGCTGCAGTTTCTTTATACTCCCATGATCTCCAAAGTATAGAAGAACAAGACTCGGGAGAGATAACTGAATACCACGTATTTTCTAGCATGGCTACTTTATCACCGACTCCGATGCCAAGTGCACCACCTGAGGCACCTTCTCCTATGATAATACAAATAACCGGAACTTTTAAACGCATCATTTCATAAATATTGCGGGCAATAGCCTCTCCTTGACCTCTCTCTTCAGCTTCGAGGCCTGGGAACGCACCTGGAGTATCAATTAAGGTGACAATCGGTTTATTAAATTTCTCGGCAAGTTTCATTAAACGAAGGGCCTTTCTGTATCCTTCAGGATTTGGCATACCGAAATTTCGGAACTGGCGCATTTTTGTGTTGACACCTTTCTGTTGGCCTATGAACATGACTGTTTGTCCATCCAATAAACCGAATCCACCAACCATCGCTTTGTCATCTCTAACATTGCGATCCCCATGTAGCTCCTGAAACTGACCATCAGTCATTCCATTAATATATGCTAATGTGTAAGGTCTGTCTGGATGTCTTGAAAGTTGTACTTTCTGCCAAGGAGTTAGACTCTTAAATATCTCTTTTTGTTTAGCGGCTAATTTCTTTTCGAGTTCTTTAACCTTATCACTCATGTCAACGTCAGTGTTCTCACCGATTTCCACGGTTTGAGAGATTTGTTCCTCTAGTTCCTTCAACGGTTCTTCGAAATCTAAATATGTCGCCATTTTTCTTCTA
>JALRKF010000101.1 GCA_023254905.1 Crocinitomicaceae bacterium
TCGAAAGATTTACCAAATGGTATGTATATTAATAGTTTGAACCTACTGTTCTCGCCGAAAGAGTTGGCACTTCAATCCTTGGATGCAAAAATGGGCGCTTCTGACTTTAAGATGGACGGTAAACTCGGAAATTACTTTGGATACTTATTGAGAGACGAAGTAATCACGGGCAACTTCAATTTCAACAGTAATTTCTTGAATCTCGATGAGATCATGGGAACTGAATCGTCAGAGGAAACTACTACCGTTGATTCATCTGCAACGAATGAGCCATTCCTTGTTCCTGGCAATATTGATTTCACCCTTGCATCAGCAATTAATGCTGTTAAATACGACGGTATGCAATTCGATGATCTAAAAGGAAAAGTTTTGATCAAAGATGAAACAGTTACACTGGAAAAACTAAATCTTGCCGCACTGGGAGGAAATGTTGCACTAACAGGAAAATACGATACACGAGATCATTCAAAACCTAAAATGGATTTTGGCTATCAATTGAGTGAAATCAACATCCAGGACCTAGTTAAGAATTTTGTAACGGTGGAGAGCCTTGCGCCAATCACCAAATACGCGAATGGTAAAATCTCCTCCAATATGCAGTTCAGCAGTGCTTTGGATAACAATATGTCTCCAATCCTTAGTTCTTTAAACTCTGACGGATTCGTGAGGTCCAAAGAGGTTATGATCGAAGGTTTTAAGATTTTGGAGAAAATTGAAGGTATTACCAAATTGAAAAACATCTCTAAACAAAAGCTTCAGAATTTCTACACAGTTTTTAATGTGACTGATGGAAAATTGTCTGTAGAGCCCTTCAATGTAAAACTAGGTAAAATACCGACGGATATTTCGGGATATACGACATTGGATAAAAAGTTGAACTATGATCTCAAGATGAACGTTCCGAAAGAAGAGATCCCGAAAGAAATGATCGCCCTTGCTGAAAAAGCAATGAAACAGATCAACAGTAAACTTCCGGGTATCAGCGCAGGTAAATTACCTGACTTCATTCCTCTGAACATCAAGGTTGTTGGTGATGCCAAAAATCCAACGATCACTCATGACTTTAAGGAGCAGATCATGAAGGCAACTGGTGATCTAAAGGAAGACATCATAAATACAGTTATTGATGCCGTGACCGACAGTTTAAATCATATTGTGGAGGAACAACTGGAAAACCTTGAAGCTGAGAAGGAGAAGCAAAAAGCAAAGATACTGGCTGAAGCCCAGCAACAAGCGGACAATGTTAAATCGGAAGGGAAACGTGCCGCAGATTTGGTAAGAGCTGAGGCGGAACGCAATGCACAAAAACTGATCGATGAAGCAGGAAATAACATCTTGAAAAAGAAACTGGCAGAAGAAGGTGCTAAAAAGATCCGAGCTGAAGGTGAAGACAAAGCCAAGAAGATCGAAGCGGGAGCGAACAAAAAAGCGGATGATATTATGGTAAACGCTCAAGCGAAAGCGGATGCATTGTAAAACGATCTAAAGACAAAAAAGCCCGAGCAAATGCTCGGGCTTTTTTGTTATCGTTTATATTCCTCTAAGAACAGATCCACATTTCGCTGGATCCTATCCTGAATATCTGTTGTATCTGACTTTTCAAATTTCAATCCGGTGATCTTTTCATACAACTCAATGTAACGGTCAGTTACTGTTTGTACGAATGAATCTGGCATATCGGGCATTGTCTGTCCTTCAAGTCCTTGGAATCCGTTCTCGATCAACCATTGTCTCACAAACTCCTTTGAAAGTTGTTTTTGAGCCTCTCCTCTCTCCTGACGCTCTTCATATCCATCAGCGTAGAAATAACGCGATGAATCTGGAGTATGGATCTCATCTATCAAATAAACCTTTCCATCTTTGATGCCGAACTCATATTTAGTATCAACCAAGATCAAGCCTCTCTCAGCTGCCATCTCAGTTCCCCTTTGAAAAAGTGCTCTTGTGTATTTTTCAAGTTGAGCGTAGATATCTTCCGGAACAATTCCTTTCGCTAAAATGTCCTCTCTTGAAATATCTTCGTCGTGACCTTCTTCTGCTTTCGTTGCCGGTGTAATGATCGGCTCAGGAAACTTATCGTTCTCCTTCATTCCTTCTGGCATTTCTACACCGCAAAGCACTCTTCTACCCGCTTTATATTCTCTTGCGGCATGTCCCGCCATGTATCCGCGGATGACCATCTCAACACGTATAGGTTCACAAGCATGGCCTACTGCAACAGAGGGGTCGGGTGTCGCAATTAACCAGTTAGGGACGATATCTTCAGTAGCTTTCAAGAACATTGTTGCTACCTGATTCAATACCTGCCCTTTAAAAGGAATCCCTTTTGAAAGGATGTGATCGAATGCACTAATACGGTCGGATGCTACCATCACCAAAAGTCCATTGTCTATTGTGTATACATCT
This sequence comes from Crocinitomicaceae bacterium, assembly GCA_023254905.1. Lineage (GTDB taxonomy): Bacteria > Bacteroidota > Bacteroidia > Flavobacteriales_D > Crocinitomicaceae > UBA4466. Next base: position 2,407 of record JALRKF010000101.1, read on the forward strand.
CGAACTTTTCCGTTGTACAAAGATTGTTGTCCTTGGAAGAGAAACTCACTTTTGGTAATCGCGTTGCTCATAGAAGAATTTTGGAGCAAAAATAGAAATAACGATTTAGGACAAACGAATCATGCCATACAGAAACAACAAATAATTATGAACAAAAAGTGGAAAAGTAGAATCTAATCCTTATCCTTTTTTCTATTCCCCTCCTTTTCTTTGGCGTCCTCCTTATCAAAGGCATCAATAATTCGTTTAACAAGATTATGTCGAATAACATCGGCTTGTCCCATTCTTATAATACCAACACCTTCAACACCGCTGAGAGAGTCGAGAGCGTAGGCTAAACCAGATCTTTGCTTATGAGGAAGATCTACTTGTGACATATCACCCGTTACAACAAACTTTGCAGTCATCCCCATTCTTGTTAGAAACATTTTCATTTGCATTTTAGTAGAGTTCTGAGCTTCATCTAAAATTACAAAAGCCTTGTCTAACGTCCGACCTCTCATAAAAGCCAAAGGAGCGATCTCAATGATCCCAAACTCAATCATATCAGCGAGTTTTTCCGCTGGAATCATGTCTCTAAGGGCATCGTACAAAGGCATCATGTAAGGATCTAACTTTTCTTTGAGATCACCCGGAAGAAATCCTAGGTTTTCACCTGCCTCTACTGCCGGCCTTGTCAAAATAATTCTCTTTACTTCTTTTGATTTCAATGCTCTAACAGCGAGAGCAACTGCAGTGTAGGTTTTACCCGTTCCCGCAGGTCCTACTGCAAAAACCATATCGTTCTTGTTGACAAGGTCAACCAGTTTTTTTTGATTGATTGTCTTGGCCTTTATCTTGGCTCCTTGATTACCATGAACAAGGATTTCACCACCCATGGTTGAGTTTAGCATTTTTGAGCCTTCCTCCAGCATGAGATTATCAATGTTGTTCTCATCAAGATTATTGTACTTGTTTAGATGCTGGATGATCAGATTAAATTTTCTTTCAAACTCATCCATCACTTCTTCGTCTCCTGCAATTGTCAATACATTGCCCCGAGCAACTACTTTCAACTTCGGAAAAAACCCTTTTATGTGCTTCAATTTCTTGTTATTAACTCCAAAAAGTTCAGCAGGATTAATCCCATCAATTTCAATCTTTCTTTCTAGCAAATGATTATTTTGTTTGTATTCTTAATAATAATCCAAATAAACTTATTTTTGATTGAAATAATGAAAAACCAGATGACTTTCTGAAAATACCAATGCAGATCATTACACTAACAACGGATATGGGTACGAGAGATCACTATGTTGCCTCATTAAAAGCAACAATTCTTGCTAAGATGCCCAATGTGCAGATCATTGATATTTCTCATTCCGTTCGACCGTTTGATATAAGCGAAGCCGCTTACCATGTGAGATCCTGCTTTAATGACTTTCCCAAAGGAACGGTACACATAATTGGTGTTGATTCTGAACCAATAATAAACTTTGGCGGATCCGATGGGAGTTTTCCCTCTGTTCTAGAAGTGAGTGGACAATATTTTATAGCAAACGATAATGGTTTTTTTGGTGCATTCTTAGAAGATAAAAAACCGGAAAAATTGTGGCGTGTTGATAATATACTAAGCGTTGATAATCCCTTTCGATTCCCTGCAAAGAATCTATTAGTTCCAATAGCAGAAAAGATTGTTTCCGGCATTTCGCTTAAATCTTTCGCTGAGCCAGCAATTAAATTTAAGCGGGCATTTTCACAAACAGCTGTATCCGAACCAAACCTCATTAAAGGACACATCATTCATTTTGATACGTATGGTAATGTAATCACAAATATCTCGGAAGAATTATTTCGACGGATGGGGGAAAAAGTTCCATTCACAATCTACTTCAAAAACAAAAACTATTTTATCGATGCAATATCAGAGAGCTACAATGAAGTTGCTCAAGGGGAAAAAGTTGCAATATTTAACGATAATAGACTCCTAGAAATTGCGATTAACCGTGGAGCGAACAATAGCACAGGAGGAGCACAAGAACTATTTGGATTAAGAATAAATGACATCATACGCGTTGAATTTACTCCTCAAGGATCCAGACAAACCCTAGAATCACTTTTCTAAACATGGTAACTAGGATAGTTAAGCTTCATTTTCAGGAGAATAAAGTAACCCCGTTTCTAACTTTTTTTGATTCTGTTTGCGAGGTGATCAATAATTTCCCTGGATGTTATGGTATGAAACTATATCAGGACGTGAGCAATCCATGTATTGTATTGACTTACAGTCATTGGAAAGATCAGAAAGCATTGAACTCTTATCGAGAATCAAAAGAGTTTGGGGTTATATGGCCTAATATCAAGCCTTGGTTTCAAGAAAAACCTGAAGCATGGACGGTCAATACATATTTTGACGGTTTCAACGCAACAAGCTCCTAAAATAAAAATTAGCAAATTAGTTTATCCTGAGCTTAGTTAGCTACTGGTTACTTTTTCCGTTTACATTTCCACGAGTGCATCTTAATAAGTCAATGCATTGATTAATCATTATTACATGGTATAGTCAAAATGAAATCTTATTTTTGAATTCAATTCAACATTAAGAATGCGAGCACTCTATTTAAAGGAGGTCAGAAGTTTTTTAAGTTCAATTATAGGCTATGTCTTCATACTTATATTTTTGATAGGCTCCGGTCTGTTTCATTGGATAATTTCAGGAGATATACAAACCAACCTTCTCGAAGGTGCAGAAGCCGATCTAATACCCTTTTTTAACCTTTCACCTGTAATATTCTTAATTTTGATTCCTGCGATTACGATGCGGTCTATTGCTGAGGAGAGAAGAACAGGAACTATAGAGTTACTTTTTACGCGCCCCATTTCAGACTTGAAAATTTTACTTGCAAAGTACTTTGCTGGTGTTACTCTTCTCATTATTGCTTTGATTCCAACACTCATCTATTACATTTCAATGTATAACCTTGCTTTGGATTCTGACAGCTTCGATCACGGTGCAACAATTACTTCGTACCTAGGTCTAGTATTACTCGGTGCAACATTCGTTGCAATTGGGACCTTCGCCTCCGCTCTAACAAGTAGTCAAATAGTATCATTTATTCTTGCTATGTTCCTGTGCTGGTTGTTTTACGATGGTTTCGCATTACTTGGATCTTTCAATCTAATGGGAAAATTCGATAGTGTGATTCAGTATTGTGGAATCTCATTTCACTATGACGGTATTAAGCGCGGTGTAATTGATACGAAGAACATTGTATACTTTCTGTCAGTTATCACCTTATTTATTTATTCGGCTTTAACAGTCATCAAATCTCTCAAGAAGTAATATGGCAAAGAAGAGTCGACTTTTCAAAGGGGTTTATAATTGGACATTTTTGTTGATAATTATCGCAGCAGTGGTTCTTATCAATGTGATCAGCTCATTTGTATATGAGCGCTTTGATACCACAGAAGATCAGCGTTACTCACTGGCTCCTGGAACAAAGGAATATTTGCAGAATGAAGAAAACTTCAAAAGCAGACTGTTCCTTAAGATCTATTTAGATGGGAAATTACCCGCAGAGCTGAGTAGATTCAAAGACGCGATCCAAGACAAACTGAAAGAGTTTAAGCAATATGCCGGTGACCGAATTGAATATCAATTCATTGATCCAAATGAAGGAACGGAACAAGAACGAAATGAGTTACATCAAAGTTTATGGGCAGAAGGAAAAGGAATCCTGCCAATGCAGATCAATTACAGTAAGGATGGCGCGCAAAGTGAAATCCTTTTGTGGCCTGGTGCTGTAATTGAATACGGTGGCTCTACTGTAAATACTGTTCAATTCTTACCTGGCTCTAAGCCCAATGCTCCTTATCAGCTGAATCGCATGAGTGAATTGATTCAAAATGCGATAAATAATTTAGAATATGCACTCATTAGTTCTTTAAGACGCGCTACTCAAGACAAGAAACCACGTATCGCTTTCCTTCACGGGCATGGTGAACTCGAGTTTAAAAATACGCAACGTGCACGTGCCCTTCTATCCCCGTACTTCGCGATCGGAGATGTTACAATTGATGACTCTCTGGCTGCTCTGGACAATCTTGATGGTTTGATCGTTGCTCGTCCAACTAGAGAATTCTCACAATCAGATTTGTTTCTCATCGATCAATTCGTAATGCAGGGTGGTCGATTAATGTGTTTCCTGGATAAGCTGACATTCAACGAGGATACGCTAAACAGAACGGGGCAAACACATACATCACGATTAAATACAGGAATTGACAAAATGCTGTTCAATTATGGACTCAAACTACAAGATAATTATGTAATGGACGCTCGTTGCGGAATCAAGCAAGTTCCTCTAAGAGAAGCGCCAGCTGTACCTTGGTTCTATCACGTGATTGCGACTCCAACAGATCATCCAATCGCTCGAAATCTTGAACCAGTATCGCTTGAATATACAAGTGAAATACAGTTCATTCAGAATAATCAAAATGTGGCGCTGACACCCGTTCTGACCTCCAGCACTAATTCAACAGTGTCAGGATTAGCTCCTTTATTGAATCTTGCTATGCCTTTAAACTATGGTAAAAGTCCTCAATTAGCAGTAAATCCAGAGAGTGAAACAAATAGAAAATGCATCGCTGGATTGGCTGAAGGATATTTTAAATCATACTTCACTAATCGCGTGAATCCAGAATATGTTCAGCAGATACAGAAGCTTGATAAAACCCGTAAAGTACTTGATTCATGTGCGAAAGAAGCTAAGGTAATGCTCATAGGAAACGGCAGATTTCTCTCAAATACATATGATTCAGTTCCGAGACGTAATGGTCAGTTCGCGTATAAGCCATCACAATTCAATAATCTTCAATACAATAGAGATATGATGAACCTTAGAGTTAATCATATTTTTGGAAATCAAGAATTTATACAAAATATTCTAGACTATATGCTTGGTGAGACATCCGTACTAGACCTTAGAAGTCGCCAAATAGATGTGCATGAAATAGATAATTCCAAAGTTGTAGCATCTGCTAGCTTTTATAAGATCATTAATGTTGGGTTACCAATCCTACTCATCATTGCTATGGCATTTGTTGTATACTTTATAAGAAGGCGAAAATACGCGGCATAAATGAATACTATGAAAAGATTTGGAACGCTAATTATTGGAATCGGAGTAATCATAGGATTGGTATGGTTTAGCCTTTATCTGATGGACAATTCGGGTAAATCAGTAACTGAGCTTATTGATTTTTCTGTAAAAAACACAGATGATATCACAAAAGTGATTATCACCGATGAATGGGAAAACAAATTGGAAATCGTCAAAGGCGAAAATGATGAATGGGAGGATGCAGAGGGGCACTGCTTACAACAGCAAAATATGGACTTCATTCTTGAAGCTTTTGAGAAGATCGAATTCAAAGGATATGTTCCTGATAATTCTATTGAGCGCTACATAGGTCACATGTCTGCTCAACATGTCAAAGTGGAGATATTTACCAAAGGGGAATGGCTGAAAACATGGTATATCGGACCTTCAACCAAAGATCATTACGGACAAGTCATGCTGCTAGATTCGAAAGAGTTTGGAAAAAGCGATTATCCGGTGATTATGAAGATCAAAACGCTCAATGGAATCATTAAACCACGTTTCAATGCAGACTACAGAGAGTGGATGTGCCGTGATATTTTCTCTCTTTCATTAGATGAGATAAAAAGTGTTGATCTGAATTATAATGACGAACCTAAAAGAAGCTTTACAGTAAAGCGTGAAGGAGCAACATTTAATGTATATCAACAGGACGAACTCCTTCCCGAGGTGGATACCGCAAATATTTTTCGATATCTAAATAACTACAAGGACATCAACTTTAATCGGCCGAACTATGAGCTAAATGCAATTCAAGTGGATAGTTTACGTAGGACTGAACCTTTCTGTATTCTCACAGTAGAAGAGATGAACGGCAATAATACTGCACTAAAGCTTTACAGAATTGAAACAATAGAAAAAAACGATATGCTCGATAATGAGTCAATTGAGTTAGTAAACACGAATAATGACCTTTTCTGGTGCGAAGTCCCTTCAGGTGCATTAGTGAAGTGCCAATACTTCCATTTCGATAAAATCTTATTGGGTAACGTTTACTTTTCTAGTATGGATCTCTCCGGCGTTAAAACGTTCAACGGTAGAGTACAGAAAAACTAACAATTTGTTGATAACTCTGCGGGAAAAGTAAATCCCACAAGGTCATTTTCCAACTAGAATTGGATAGATTTGAGAGGATAAAATTGAATTCAATGAATTTTGTAATCGCAAGCGGTACCTTGCTCAAGCATTTACAGGGGATTTCTGGTGTTTTGAGCACAAGTAATACACTCCCTATTCTAGATAATTTTCTCTTCGAAATTAGTGGTAATCAAATGACTGTTTCAGCGTCTGATCTCGAAACAACGATTCGCACTACTATGGAAGTAGACTCGAAAGAAGATGGTAAGATTGCCATTCCAGCAAAAATTCTTCTTGATGTCTTGAAGACACTGGCAGACCAGCCCTGTACCTTCCATGTAGACATGGAAAATTTTGCCATTGAAATAGCATACGATAATGGAAAATCCAAAATGGTGGGATTCGATGGAGACGAATTCCCGAAAACGCCTTCAATCGAAAGTCCAAATTCAACAAAGCT
>JALRKF010000107.1 GCA_023254905.1 Crocinitomicaceae bacterium
ATAATGAACTCGCGCCATTTCGAAATAGCTGAAATATACACTATTGTTAACGTGACCTAAAACATCTAAATCTACATACCTTACCTGTATTTTTGTAGGGTTAATTTCCATTAATCAAGTTTTTCATAGGTTGAATTATTGCTCTTAAACTCTGGTATAATCTCCTTCATTTTTTTAACGATCTCGATGTTATCCTGACTTTCTAACAAATTTATAAGGGATTCGATCTCTTCCAAAGAAGTTTCCGAAATTCGTTCCTTAGCTTTAAGAATTTTTGGATGATGTGTTGGAAGTGTGTTCTCATCCTTTGACAGTAATTCTTCGTAAAGTTTTTCACCCGGTCGCAGCCCGGTCAATTTAATCTCAATATCCTTTCCAACCTCTAAACCACTTAACCGTATCATTTTCTTCGCAAGATCAATTATTTTAACTGATTCTCCCATATCAAATACGAATATCTCACCTCCCTCACCCATTGCTCCAGCATCCAGAACCAATTGGCACGCCTCTGGAATTGTCATGAAAAATCTTGTAACATTTTCATCTGTAACGGTAACAGGACCACCTTGTTCGATTTGGCGTTCAAATAATGGAATAACGGAACCATTTGAACCTAACACATTACCAAACCTGGTAGTGATGAACTTGGTATTTCCCTTTGCATTTGAATATTGGGCATAAATTTCCGCAATGCGCTTTGATGCTCCCATGACATTTGTCGGATTGACAGCTTTATCCGTGCTGATCATAACAAACTTTTGAACATTTTTGTCTAGAGCAATATCCACGAGATTTTTTGTCCCCTTGATGTTAGTTAATACAGATTCTGAAGGGTTGTCCTCCATCAAAGGAACATGCTTATACGCTGCTGCGTGAAAAACATAGCTTGGTTGATAGATATCAAATATTCTTGAAATCCTTTCTCTATTGCGTATGTCGCCTATTACAATCTCAAACTGCAATCTTGGGAATTCTGCTCGTAAAATATTTTGAAAATCATAGGTAGGAGATTCTGCTTGATCGAGAAGTATAACCTTACTCGGATTGTAATTTGCAAGTTGTCGAACAATACCACTTCCGATAGAACCCGCTGCACCAGATATCATAATAACCTTTTCACTGAATTCTTCTTTCATTTTGTTTTCATCGAGGACTATAGGCTTTCTTCCCAACAAATCTTCAATATTGATTTTTGAGATCTGCTTTGTTGAGAACTCTCCATTAATCCAACTTCTAGTGCTCGGTACTTTCTGAACTTCAACTTCTTTTTCAATACATAGCTCAACAACTCTCCTCCTGTTCTCTTCATTTGGGTCTTGAATAGCAAGAATTACCTTATTTACGCCCTCCTCGATGATTAACTTCTCCAGCTTATTCGCGTGATGAATGTTTACACCCTCGAGTCTATTGCCAGCAAGACGCTTATTATCGTCAATAAATCCTATAATTTTCACACTATTCAATAAATCTTTTTCGATGGTCCTTTTTGTAATTAAACCTGAAATACCAGCACCGTATATAAGCACGCGTTCCTCTGGATCTTTGATCTTCATCGACTCGAGATAAATAAGTTTGACCGCAAAACGAGATCCAGCCAACAAAAAAACCGAGATCAGAAATTCCATGATCAAGACAGAGGTAGGAAACAAGTAATACTCATCTACAATTAAGTACCTGATGATACCAAGCAATGCAAAAATGAGAGAGCTGGTTGCCAAAGCCAATGAAATTCTACGAAGATCCTCAGTTGATGTATGTCGCACCAACCCCTTATGAATCTTGAAAAGATAAAAGATGATCAGTTTGATCCCAGCAAAAATTATAATGGACTTTGATAAAATCTGCCACTCTTCTTGAATCAGATTTTTATCCGCCTTCAGATCAAATCGAATCAAATAAGCGAATAAAAGAGCGATGAATGATAAGAAAAGATCTATCAAAATGATTACCCATCGAGGTGTATTTGATTTGGGTAGAAGCATGAGCAAATTTAATAATTCCCTTTATGTTTAATTCTAAGCAAGAGATTATACCAAAATGGAGCCTTATTCATTGAATAACCAAAATAGAATTCATCTTCTCCACCAAGATTTCTATTAAACTTTCGAACTCCATCTAGGTTCGATCCGCCGAAATCAAAAATCTGCATTTGATCAATCGATGAATCAATCGCAGTTTTCATAAGCTTATACATGGCACCATTCTTTTTCCCTTCCTTCGTAGTGGCACCCTTTAAATACAGTAATTTATTTTCTGACTGAATACATATGATAGCACCAACATCTTTGATTGAAAAAACTCGAAGCTTTTTTTCTATTGAGGCAGAATGACAAAGTTCCTTCAATCTTCGAATACTGTCATGATCGATCCCTTTAAATTTTCCCGTCAGTTCCTTTGCAATTATTGCCAAGGCAAAGCTAAAATCGAGCGATTCTCGTACAATATAATCCTTCTTAGCTGCCTTGTTCAACATTCGTTTCGCCTGACCTCCCAAAACTACTCTACCGCTTAAAATATTTTGATGAACTATCTTAACCTCGTTTTGAAGCATTAAACAGGATCGAAGACGTAAATCATAACCGGCAAATGAATTATCAATGATTTTTACAGCAATTTCCTGATAATCTGTTGGTCCAAACCAATCTGTATATCGAGAAAAAACAGGGATGTAAGCCAGCTTAACTCCAAATTTATGGGTGTACGGAATAGCTATTCCACAGGTATAATCATCATCGGTTATTACGCACCACTCTCGGGCGATAGAATCCAAATACCAAGAAAAAGAAAATACATCTCCCTTCGAATTACGAACGAGTTCATCCCATTTGAGAGTATTGATATGTCTTCTTTCGATTAGCTGCATAATACTTGATCAAAAGATACAAATGCATGTACGTTGCGATATTTATTAATGAATTTGTCTAAGACCTCTATAGAATATTTCGTATTTCCCTTTGGATGTCCAATGGTAATCATCTTATCTAAACCCAAATTTTGGACAGATTCAAGTCCTGCCTCCAATTTAGTCGCATAAAAGCCATCTGTAGAAAGATGTCCTGTTGTGTAACTTAATAATTGCTGCCACTTTTTATTTCCGTGAGACATAAACGTCCCATCTCCGATCATTCGGTGCGCTTCCTTGTTCATTTTACCTTTCAAATAAAGCATCCAATAAAAAAATGGTGAATATCTGAAGGAGGTGATGGGAAATTCTGTCATAAATCCATTTGGATCCTTCACTGTTACGTCTTGACTAAATCTATATTCTTCATCGGAATCAATTGATGAAAAATCAACCGCGTATTGATTGGTTACTATTCTGAACCCTGCAATCACTGAAGAATCATAAACAAGCCCTATCTCTTGAAACATGTCATAAAGTGGTTCAAACGGCTGTATGCACCAACCTCCTGCTCGAAAAACATTTACATTTCGACCGATATACAATTCTAATTTTGCTTTGTATTTTCTAACTATTTCTCTGGCTGTATCCAATTCAAAGTTGTTCAGTCGGTAATGCGACTTTGAATGCATATTCCAATGACCATTTTCAAACGTTGCCACCTCCCAGTGCGGATGAATATGCAGTTGGATATCGTGTCCATGCGCCAATATATCCTGTAATTGCTTGAGAACCGATAATCTTTCCTCCTTAAGTTCAGTAATATTTTCAGACGCAATTAAATATCCCACATCTACAAAAAAGGTGTATTTTACATTTTTTCCTTCCGAAATTTTTAACAAATCATTTGTAGGTTCTAGCATACATTTTTCAACGGTGCCAGAATGCGCTCCAAAAAAAAGCTCGTAATCAAATGTGAGTAAGATTTTCACAGTTACGAATATAAAAATCCTTGATGGAAGACTTTCGTATATTTAGTGAAAGAATACTGGAGCATGATTGTATTTTGTTATCAATCCACAAAGAAAGCAGCAACTTAATGAAAGAGATCGAATACAAATATTTAGTTGATAAGAAGAAATGGAATCAAGTAAAAAAGCCGAAGCCTCAAAAAATTATTCAAGGCTTTCTGTGCATCTCGGAAGAAGTTGTCGTTCGAGTGAGAATTATAGATCAACAGGGATTTTTAACTGTGAAAGGTAAATCATCAGGAATAGAGCGTTCTGAGTTTGAATACCCGATACCAGTAGATGAGGCCAAATCAATGCTAGAGGAGTTTACGCAAAAACAAATCATTAAGAATCGCTTTAAAATTTTTATCGAGGATAATTTATGGGAGGTAGATGAGTTTAAAGGAGCTCTTGAAGGCTTGATACTGGCAGAACTGGAGGTTGAAAACAAAGAATACAAATTCACACTCCCTGATTGGGCTGCGGAGGATGTTTCAACAAATCCTGATTTTTTTAATGCTGTATTGATCGAGAAATGTTAATCGCACTTGAGATCAGTATTTTTTAAATCAAATACCGCGGTTCCTGTAACAATATCGAACCACTCAACGAACAATTCCCATTTGATCTCCGGATAGAGGGAATCATCATTTGTTACTGCATTCAACTCGTTCAAAAATATTTTTTTAAAATTGGCTTTCAAAATAGGTTCTTCATCAATGAAATCATCTTCAATTAAGTACACAGATGGCTCAGATTGGGAATCGAGAGGAAAAATTCCTTCAATTTTTTCAGACCATTCTATCATTGGTATTGAGGCTTGCACTAAAAAATACCCCCTATTTACTGTCTTCATCGTCTGAAGCTTTTATTGGTTCCAAAGATACTCTCTCGCCTTTAATATAGCGTGACCATTTTGTTTTTCCAAAATTCGTTTGCTCCAGTACATAGTTCCAGTTCATCTCATAGCCCAAAGAAGCATGATATTTCATCCATCGATCATTGTTCATATCACCAGAGACGAGTATGAGCGTTGTATCGTTCACAAATAACTGAATAGGCATGTTTACTAGTTTTCTCTCCTCACCGGGTTTTATTGATATACAATCTTCACCAAAACAATCTAGCCAATTATAAAAAGCACTTAATAAACTCGAACTATCCGAATAGGTCCATTTCTCATAAATGATTGAATCCTGATCTAAACGTATTTTGAAACGATCTGAAAATTTGGGATTAAACCTATCAGGAAAAGCATCACTCTCCAGTCGTTCGATATCATCGATAAGTATACCGTGGGCAAGAAATTTTTGTTTAAAATAATTCGATGAATCTTCAGCATCAGATAACTCGTCGGATGTGGTGGTTATATACTCTCTTTCCGAAGATGGCAGAATATCAGAAAGTTCCTTTGTTTCCATTTCCTTCTCCCTGCAAGAGACAAGAATTAAAAACAGGAAAAATTTTACCGAAAGAGTTCGGATCATAATTCAATTTTTTTCAATACTTCTATTGTTTGGTCCATGTCAGATGAAGAAATATCTAAATGGGTGACAAACCTCAACATCCCTGGTCCAAAGGCCATTATTTTAACGTTATTTTCTTCTAATTGGTTGATGACCTTATCTCTTTTCGAAGCATCTTTTAAAATAGCAACAACGATATTCGTTTCAACTGGAATGATATCATTCACCCATTCTAATTTTTTCAATGTATATTCCAATACTCTGGCATTCGAATGATCTTCTCTCAATCGAATAACATTGTTCTTCAATGCATATAATCCTCCTGCTGCAATGATACCAGCTTGACGCATTCCTCCACCAAACGCTTTACGAACCCTTCTTGATCTGTAAATAAAGTCTTTTGATCCGATTAATACTGATCCTACTGGCGCACCTAAACCTTTTGACAAACAAATGGAAATCGAATCAAACTGAGCACCATATTCTTTCGGATCTACACCATTCTCGATCAAAGCATTCATTACTCGCGCACCATCGAGGTGAAGTGGTAATGCATTCTCTTTACAAAATTTACTTATACGTTTTATCTCCTCAAAATCGTAGATTGCACCACCCCCTCTGTTTGATGTGTCTTCGAGGCTAACAAGTTGAGTTAGGGGAAGGTGAACATCCTCGGGGTTGTTTATCCATTTGCTAACATCTCCAACAGTCAGACGTCCCCTATTACCTTCAATTAATCTGACAGAGGCACCAGAGTTCCGAGCAATTCCGCCTCCCTCGTATTTGTATACATGACTGTCTACATTCGTAATAACCTCACCTCCTGGCCGCACATGCACATTAATTGCAACTTGGTTAGTCTGAGTTCCAGAAGCACAAAACAGTCCTGCCTCTTTTCCAAACATTTTAGCTGTAAATTGCTCCAGTTCATTGACGGTGGGATCCTCGTGAAAAACATCATCTCCTACAGGTGCTTTCATCATTGCTTCAAGCATTCCACTCGATGGCTTCGTTACTGTATCACTTCTGAAGTCGATCATGATTTATTTTTTTTGCGAAATTACTATTGTTCGCTTAAATCATTGAATATTATTACCTTTTTTTGCAGTCATGGAATATTTGATAGTTTCAATAACTGTTCTTTTCGGGGCAGGTTTGACCTTTTTCTCAGGTTTTGGACTTGGAACTCTGATGCTTCCAGTTTTTAGTTTATTTTTTGATTTACCTGTAGCGGTTGGAGCAACAGCAATTGTACATTTCGCCAATAACATATTTAAATTTGCTTTGGTTTCCAAATACATTCATTTAACTACCTATTTTAGATTTGGATTTCCAGCACTTTTGGCTGCTATAGCCGGAGGATTCGTACTAACATATTTCGATACGATTCCTCCTCTAATAGAATACACACTCGGGAAGTATTCATTTCAGATAACACCAGTAAAAATAGGAATCGGTGGATTGATGATATTTTTTGCTTGGTTCGATCTCGATCCACGATTCTCAAAAATGAATGTATCCGCAAGATATCTTCCATTCGGAGGAATACTCAGTGGATTTTTTGGTGGTTTTTCTGGACACCAGGGTGCCTTCAGAGCAACATTTCTGACTAAGGCGGGTTTGACGAAGGAACAATTTGTGGGAACATCAAACGCGGTTTCATTAACTGTAGATTTAATGAGAATGACTGTCTATTTCTGGGGCGCAAAAGCAATTTACGGCGAAAGTAAGTTACTAGATATACTCAGTGACAGCAAATCATTATTGGCAACAAGTATAATATTTGCATTCTTTGGAACCATTATCGGAAAAAAGTTGCTTACCAAAACTACTATTAACGGTATCCAAAAAACTGTTGGAGCGCTTCTTGTATTAATGGGAAGCCTTATGGCTACTGGTATTCTGTAGACTTTAAGATTCATATTTTTCTGTCGTAATCATACAATTATCATTTTTTTGTTTAATAATTTTGTTGTTTCGTTAAACATTATT